>CAMCBY010000016.1 GCA_945873015.1 Klebsiella pneumoniae | reverse complement strand
GCGCACTTGTATTCATGTGACCAGGGTGCGACCTTCATGCCGCACAACGCTTTGCTGCGAGGGAACAAGCGCGATGACGACCCAGACTGAAGCGACCACTGTGTTGGACATGCAACGCTGTGCGCTGGTCATTGTCGGCGCTGGTATTGCCGGTCTGAACGCGTTGTATGCGGCGAGCCGCTATCTCAAGCCGACCGACAAAGTGCTCCTTGTCGAGCGCCATATGCGCGCCGGCGGCATGTGGACCGAGACCTACGACTACGTGCGCCTGCATCAGCCGCACCCGATGTTCACGGCCGGCGATATCCCGTGGACCCTCGGCCAGCCACCGGCGCATCTCGCGACGCGCCAGGAAGTGCTGGCCCACTTCGCCCATTGCCTGGCTGAACTGCGCCAGCGCGTCACCCTCGTCGAGTATTACGGCTACGACTATCTCGGCCATGAAGAAGCGCAGGAAGCGGGTGTGTGGCATGTGAATGTCGATATCGCGCCGCTGACTGGCGGCGGTCGCCCGCTGCGCATTCGTGCCGACCATTGTGTCAAAGCTTTTGGTTTTCGCATTCCGGAGAATGCGCCGCTGACCTTCAGCAGCACGCAGCTCGTATCGCTGGCACCGCAGGATGAGGCCTTGTTCGCGCCTTCCGTGGCGCCGGTGTATGTCATTGGGGGCGGCAAGACCGGCATGGATACCGCCCATCACCTGCTGGCGCGTTTCCCCGCTCGCGAGGTGCATATCGTGGTCGGCAAGGGCACGCTGTTTACCAACCGCAACAAAGCTTTCCCGGCGGGGCTCGCGCGCTGGTGGGGCGGCCATACCACGCTGGACATGTTTCTCGATCTGGCGCTGCGTTTCGATGGCGATAACGAAGCGCAAGTGCGCGATCACTTTCGTGACCGTTATGCGGTCAGCCTCGGCGCGAATTACGAGCATTTTGTGCTTGGTCTGTTGTCCGAGGAAGAAAATGCCTTTATCGCGCGCGGCATCGCCGGCACTATCGAAGACTATGTGGAAGACGTGGTCGACATCGACTGTGTGCCGACCATGCGCCTGCGCAGCGGTGCCACGCGCCGGGTGGCGCCCGGCACGGTATTCGTCAACTGCACCGGTTATGTCATGCGCGTGGCGCACGACTATGAACCCTATCGCTCCGACCATGGCTGTGTGGTATCGGTACAACCGACCTCGGCCATCCATATCCTGACCACCTTCGCCGCCTATTTCCTCGTGCACCTTCTGTATCTCGGCAAGCTCGACACACTGCCGCTCTACGAGATGGACCAGGAGACCCTGTTTCGAACCAACAAGGTCGCGGCGCCCTATGCAGCCATGGTGCAAATCCTGCTGAACACCATGCTGATCGTGAACGCCACGCCGTTCAGTGTGATAGACCACTGCGGGCTCGATTTCGATCGCTGGTATCCGCTGCCGCGCCGGCTGCTGAACGCGCTGCGTCTGAAGCGCAACGGGGCGGCCTACATTGCCCATTTCCAGCGCACGCTCGATCGCCTCGCCGCCAGGCATGCGCTGCGTTGCGGGGTGTTGAAACACGCTGCAGCATCAGGCCGCCAGGGGGCGGCTTAAGCTCGCCCGGGTCGGGCGCGAAGTGATTCTTCCGCGCGGACTCATTCGCGCCTGAGCCGGTGATGCAATGCCGGCCCGTTCTGGGGGAAAATACCGCCCCGGTGCTTCTAGTTCTCAAGAGTCGGATTGTTTTGGTCGGGCGGCCGTGGGTAGCGCAAGAGACAGCGTCTGCCCGAGCGGGTATCGAGAAGCCGTGTCTGGTGATAAACCCAGGGTTTGCAAAAGGATTCCCGCGCTATGCTGCTCATGATCGACAACTACGACTCCTTCACCTACAACCTCGTGCAGTACTGCGGGGAATTGGGTCAGGAGGTGCGCGTCGAGCGTAACGATGCCATAAGTCTCGACGACATCCGCGCCATGGCGCCGGAATTCATCATCATCTCGCCCGGGCCGTGCAGCCCTGACCAGGCCGGCATTTCGCTTGCCGTGGTGCGCGAATTGGCAGGGGAATTTCCGATACTCGGCGTGTGCTTAGGGCATCAGAGCATCGCCCAGGCCTTTGGTGGGCGGGTGGTTCACGCCAAACGCGTGATGCATGGCAAGACCTCGCTCATCCACCATCACGGCACCAGTGTATTTCGCAGTCTCGAAAACCCGTTCACCGCCACCCGTTACCACTCGCTGGTGGCCGAGCGCGCGAGCTTGCCTGAGTGTCTTGAGATCACCGCCTGGACCGAAGATGAGGACGGTGGTTTTGATGAGATCATGGGGCTTGCGCACAAGACGCTGGCGGTACACGGCGTGCAGTTCCACCCCGAGTCCATCCTGACTGACCACGGGCATGCCCTGCTGGAAAATTTCTTCAAGCTCGGCCGCGCGGGCGCCTGAGGTTCTTATGCAAATCCAGGCTGCCATCCGTCTGGTCGTGGACCGCCATGACTTGAGTTTCGACGATATGCAAAGCGTTATGCGCACGATCATGAGTGGTGACGCAACACCGGCGCAGATTGCCGGGTTGCTGATTGCGCTGCGCATGAAGGGTGAGACCATCGATGAAATCGCCGCCGCTGCGAGCGTCATGCGCGAACTTGCACAGCATGTCGAGGTCGGCATCACGCCGCTCATTGACACCTGCGGCACCGGCGGCGATGGTATCGGCACGTTCAATATCTCGACCGCTGCCGCGTTTGTGACCGCCGCCGCCGGCGGACATATCGCCAAACACGGCAACCGTGCGGCTTCGGGTTCGAGCGGCAGCGCCGACGTGCTGGAAGCGGCCGGCGCGCGTATCGACCTGTTGCCAAAAGAAGTGGCAGATTGTGTCCGCGCGGTCGGGGTCGGTTTCATGTTTGCGCCGAGTCATCACGGTGCCACCCGTCATGCCGCGGTGCCACGCCGCGAACTCGGCACACGTACGCTCTTTAATGTGCTCGGTCCCTTGACCAATCCGGCCAATGCCTCGGTGCAGTTGATGGGTGTGTATGACGTATCGTGGGTGACGCGTGCGGCGGAAGTATTGCGTCGCTTGGGCGTGGCGCGCGCGATGGTGGTGTGCGCCGAAGATGGCATGGACGAAATCAGTATCGGTGCCTTGACCCACGCGGCCGAACTGCGCGATGGCGTGGTGACGAGTTTTGTCATCGACCCGCGTGAGCTTGGTATCCCCTTTCAGCCGCTCGCGAGCCTGGCGGCCAAAAATCCGCAGGCGAGCCTCGAGCATATCCGTGCGGTATATGACAACCAACCCGGCCCGGCGCGCGACATCGTGGCGCTGAACGCCGGCGCTGCGATTTATCTTGCGGGTCTCGCCCCCGACCTCGCGGGTGGTTTAGAGCGGGCCCGCGAAGTGCTGGCAAGCGGCGCGGCGCGCGAATGTTTTGCGCGTTTCGTCGCTCATACCAACACCTTTCCCAAACATTGAACGAGCAATCCGCCCATGAGCGACATCCTGACCGAAATCGTAGCGCATAAAAAAACCGAGGTTGCGGCACGCAAGGCGCTGCGCTCGTTGGCGCAAGTGGATGCCGCGGCGCGCGGCGCCTCGCCCACCCGCGGCTTTTTCAATGCGCTGGTCAACAAAGTACAAGCGGGCCTGCCGGGCGTGATTGCGGAGTGCAAGAAGGCCTCCCCCAGCAAGGGTGTGATACGTGAACACTTCGAGCCGGCCGCGATTGCGGCGAGTTATGAGCGCGGCGGTGCGGCCTGTTTGTCGGTGTTGACCGACGAGCGGTTTTTCCAGGGCAGCGATGAACATCTGCAGGCCGCGCGCGCGGCCTGCAGCCTGCCGGTCATCCGCAAGGATTTTATGGTGGACCCCTATCAGATTGTCGAAGCGCGTGCGCTCGGCGCCGACTGCATCTTGCTGATAGTGGCCTGTCTCGAAGACGGCCAGATGGACGAACTGGCACGTACTGCCCACGAATATGGCCTGGATGTACTGACCGAAGTACACGACCGCACCGAACTCGAACGTGCGCTGCGCCTGCGCACGCCCATGATTGGCATCAACAATCGTGACCTGAAACGTTTTGTCACCGATATCAACACCACCATTGGATTGTTGAAAGACATTCCGAGTGACCGCTTCGTCATCACCGAGTCGGGCATCAATACGGTGGAAGACGTGCGGCGTTTGCGCGATCAATCGGTCAACGCGTTTCTGGTTGGTGAGGCATTCATGCGCGCCGAGGATCCGGGCGCGCGTTTACAGGAATTGTTTTTCTCGTAGGTGCGAATTCATTCGCACATTCAAGCCGTGGTCTGCCATTTGCCATTCCATTGAATGTCAGGCTGAAGCCTGACCCACAGTAGCTGGCTTGTGAATCTTTGTGGGTCAAGCTTCAGCCTGGCATTCATGCCCTGTCGTGGCGCTCAATCCAGGGCACGAATGTGCGAATCAATTCGCAGCTACCGGGTGGTCGCGAACACGTCCTCGATATTCTTGAAGGCCTTGAATTCAAGGCAATTGCCGGACGGGTCTTCGAGAAAGAACGTCGCTTGTTCGCCAGCCTCGTCCTTGAAACGGATGTGCGGCGCGACGCGGAAGGTCACGCCGATGTAGTTCATGTGATCGACCGCGCGGTGCCAGTCTTCCCAGCTCATGATGAGACCGAAATGCGGGATGGGGATGTCATGGCCATCGACCTGGTTGGTCGGTGACGGCACATCCGGGCCCAGACAATGGGCCGAGATCTGATAGCCGAAAAAATCGAAGTCTATCCAGGTTGCACTGCTGCGCCCGACCCGACAACCGAGTACGTCGACATAAAAATTGCGCGTCGCCGTCAGGTCGTTCACCCGGAAGGCCAGATGAAACAGCGGGCGCTGGCGGAATTCTTCAACCGCCGCCGGGACTTGTTTGCTCTTGGCCATCGCGCCCTCCGTAAGTCTTGAATCGTTCCAGCGCGTCGCGCATCTCTTCCGCACTCAACAATACCGGCGTGCCGCAACTCAAGGCCAGTGCGTATTGCCTGGCGAGCTCTTCCACTTCACGGGTCATGTCGAGCGCCTTGTCGAGGCTGACACCCAGGGCAATCATGCCATGGTTGGCAAGCAGACAGGCCTGGCGTCCGGTCAGTGCCAGCAGCGCCGCGTCGGACAGGGCTTGGGTGCCAAAGGTCGCGTAGGTTCCACAGCGAATCGAATCGCCGCCGGCCTTGGCAATCATGTAATGAAAGCCGGGAATGTCGCGCCGCTGACAGGCGAGCGCGGTGGCGTAGGGTGAATGTACATGCACCACCGCGTCGGCATCGTCACGCGCGAGGTAGATATCACGATGGAAACGCCACTCGCTGGACGGCTGCTGCCGCGGGTCAGTGATCGAACCGTCCAGCCCCATCGCGACAATCGCGGCCGGCGTGAGCGCCGCGGGTTTGACGCCACTCGGCGTGACCAGGAAACCGTTCTCGACGCGCACGCTCAAATTGCCGGCGGTGCCGCAATTGAGCCCGAACTGTTCGAGACTTCGACTCGCCGCGCACAGCGCTTCGCGCAAGCTTGCGCTCATTTCAGAAACAGCCGGTAGGCGGGATTGTCGGTTTCATCCTCGAAACGCATGTCGAGTTCGCGGATGGTGGTTTCGAACGCGGCGTAGTCCGCCTGCGGCACCTGTATGCCCATCAGCACACGGCCATAGGCGGCGCCGTGATTGCGGTAGTGGAACAGGGTAATGTTCCAGCGTTCGCCGATGTGGGTCAGAAAACGCAGCAAGGCGCCGGGCCGCTCGGGAAATTCGAAGCGCAGCAAACGCTCGTCCACTACGCCGCTGCCATGGCCGCCGACCATGAAGCGTACATGCATCTTGGCCACATCATCGTCGGTCATGTCGATGGGCTGGTAGCCCTTGTCGCGCAGGTTGGCGATCAGGGTATGGCGTTCTGTGGCGCGGTCGCGCACCTGTACGCCGGCAAACACGGTGGCCTTGGCGTCATCGCTGTAACGATAATTAAATTCAGTAATCAGGCGCGGGCCGAGTGCATGGCAGAACTCGCGGAAGCTGCCGGGCCGCTCCGGGATGGTCGCGCCGACCAGGACTTCGCGCTGCTCTCCGAGTTCGGCAAGTTCAGCGATGTGGCGCAGGCGGTCGAAATTGACGTTGGCACCACTCAGGATGGCCACCAGGTTCTGATCACGTGTGCCTTCGCGTTTGACGTATTGTTTGAGCCCGGCCAGCGCCAGCGCACCAGCCGGCTCGGCAATCGCACGGGTGTCTTCGAAGATGTCTTTCACCGCCGCGCAGATCTCGTCTATCGTCACCGTCAGCACTTCGTCGACCAGTTCGCGCGCGATACGGAAATTCTCGACCCCGGCCTGACGCACGGCGGCGCCGTCGGCAAAGATGCCGATACGTTCCAGCACCACCCGTTCACCTGCGTCGAGCGCGGCCTTCATACAGGCAGCTTCATCGGCCTCAACGCCGATCACCAGAATCTCGGGTGCCAGCGCCTTCACGTAGGCCGCCACACCGGCAATCAGCCCACCACCACCGACCGGCACAAAAATCGCGCCGAGCTGGCGCGGATGCTGGCGCAGGATTTCCATCGCGACCGTGCCCTGGCCGGCGATCACCAAAGGATGATCGAACGGCGGGATATAGGTCTGGGCGCGGCTCTCGGCGAGTTTGTGTGCGTGATCGCTCGCTTCGTCATAGGTGTTACCGTGCAACACGATATCGGCGCCCAAACGCCGCACCGATTCGATTTTGATCTCGGGTGTGGTCTTGGGCATGACGATGGTCGCGCGCGTGCCGAGCTTGGCGGCGGCGAGGGCCACACCCTGGGCATGATTGCCGGCCGAGGCGGTAATCACACCATTGGCCAGTTCCTCGGCGCTTAGCGAGACCATGAGATTGTAGGCGCCGCGAATCTTGTAGGAGAACACCGGCTGCATGTCTTCGCGTTTCAGCAATACGTTATTGCCGAGACGGCGGGAAATGGCGGGCGCCACTTCGAGCGGAGTTTCGCGCGCGACGTCATAGACCGGCGCACGCAGGATCATCTTCACATAGTTATCGAGCATGGCCTTAAGATAACATTTGCGCCTTCCAAAACCGATTCTTATGCGGAGTTGACACAGTCATGGCGGGGCAGGACGACAAGAAACGGGCGGCGGCCGAAGCGGCTTTAGCCTATGTAATGGACGATGACATCGTCGGCGTCGGCACCGGCAGCACCGCCAACTACTTCATCGACGCTCTGGCCTCGATGAAGTCGCGCATCAACGCTGCGGTGGCGAGTTCGGAAGCGAGCGCGGCGCGCTTGCGCGGCCACGGCATTCAGGTCCTGGATTTGAACGCGGTCAGCGATATTCCGGTGTATGTCGATGGAGCCGATGAAGCCAATCGTCATCGACATCTCATCAAGGGCGGCGGTGGCGCGCTGACGCGCGAGAAAATCGTCGCCCAGGCCAGCATCAAATTTGTATGCATCATGGATGACTCCAAGCTCGTGGCGCGGCTGGGTGCCTTCCCGCTGCCGGTTGAGGTCATCCCGATGGCACGCAGTTTTGTCGCGCGCGAACTGGTCAAGCTCGGCGGCGCCCCGGAATGGCGCGCAGGATTTACCACCGATAACGGCAATCTGATTCTGGATGTGCACAATCTCGCTATCGACAATCCGGTCGCCCTGGAAGAAGCCATCAATAATATTCCGGGCGTGGTGACCAACGGTCTGTTCGCGCGACGCCCCGCTGATGTGCTGCTGATCGGAACCGATACCGGCGTAGAGACCCTGCGCTGAGCGCAGGTCATGGCACGCGCACTCATCACCGTCGGAGTATTGCTGGTGGTGGTGGGCCTGGCCTGGCCGTGGTTATCGAAACTGCCGTTCGGACGATTGCCGGGCGACATCGTCATCGAGCGCGGGCAATCGCGCTTTTTCTTTCCGTGGGTGAGTTGTCTGGCGGTGAGTGCGCTGGCGAGCCTGGTGTTATGGCTTGTCCGCCGCTGACACCGTTTCCAGTTCGTTGTCGCCTTCGCCCTCAGTCTGTTCTTCCTCGGGTTTGATGATGTAGCGAGCGAACAGCAGTCCAATCTCGTACAACATCCAGATCGGAATCGACAGCATGAATTGCGAAAACACGTCGGGCGGCGTCAGGATGGCGCCGGCCGTAAAGGCCGCGACAATCACATAGCGGCGTTTGTCGGCCAGATCGGCGGCGCTGATCATGCCGGTGCGCACCACCAGGAAGGTCGCAACCGGCACTTCAAAGGCAAAACCGAAAGCGAGGAACATCTTGATGACGAAATCGAGATACTTGCTGATATCGGTCATGACCGTCACACCTTCCGGCGCGGTCGAGGTAAAAAAGCCGAAAGCGAGCGGGAACACTACGTAGTAGCAGAACGCCACACCGATATAGAACAGGAGCGTGCTGGACATCAGCAAAGGCAGCGCGAGGCGCCGTTCTTTGAGATACAGACCCGGCGCGACGAAGGCCCAGGCCTGATAGAACACGAACGGAATCGAGACAAAAAACGCGGCGAAGGCGGTCAATACAAAAGGCGCGTAGAACGATGACGCGACTTCAGTCGCGATCATGGTGCCGCCACCCGGCATCTTGGCCAGCAGCGGCGCCGCCAGCCATGAATAGATCGGATTCTGGAATGGCAGCATGCACAACAGCACCGCACCGACACAGGCAATCGCGCGCAGCAGCCGCGAGCGCAACTCGATCAGATGCGAGATGAAGGTTTGCTCGCCGCTTGGAGCCGCGCTGGACGACGACGGTTCGTCGGGGATGTTTTGCAAGTCTTTAGGTGGTGGCATGGCCGGCTGTCGCGCTAGTGTCGCGGACGGGGTTCCCTGGGTAGCTTGATCAGGCCGGGTCGTCGGCTTTATGCGCGGTCACACCGGGTGTCGCGGGTGCAGGGCTGGTGGCGGTGACTTCCACTGCGCCGGCAGCGACATCGTCAGCGACGTCCGCCACATCCTTGTCTGCGCTCTGTGCTGCGGCGGCCTGTTCCAGCGCCGCGTTGCGCGAGGTCGGTGCGCCGAGAGGATTACGCGCCAGCTCTTTCAGGCGGCGGTCTTCCTCCAGAAACTCAGCGTTCAGCGCCTTGAATTCCTGGGTGTGGGCTTCGCGTTCAAACTCGGCGCGCAATTCGCGCGCGACACGCTGCATCCGTCCCAGCCATTGCCCGGTGGTGCGGATCAGACCGGGCATACGCTCGGGACCCACCACCACCAGCGCCACGACAAAGATCAGCGCGAGTTCCCAGAAGCCAACGTCGAACATCGGCGGACGTCAGACGCGTTCGTGTTCGGTACGAGCTTCGCCTTCGATGACCTGCTTGGTGTCAGCTTTGGCCGCTATCTCCTCGGCCGTGTCTTCACGCATGGCCTTCTTGAAATCGCGGATCCAGCCACCGACATCGGCACCCACGTTTTTGATCTTCTTGGTCCCGAATAACAGGATCACGATGATCAGCAGTACGACCAGATGTTGAATAGAAAAGCCCATGATTATCTCCTGTTGAGCGTATTCATCGTGCGTGCGCGCTTATTTCGCGGCGCGCTCCGCTTTTTCCGTTACGCCCGAGCGCCCGAACCTGCGTTCGAGCTCAGCCAATACAGCCGACGGTTCGATGCCTTTGAATTTAAGCAGAACCACGGAATGAAACCATAAATCAGCAGTCTCGTATACGATTTGCGCCGCATCACCGCCCTTGCCTGCGATGATGGTCTCGGTCGCTTCTTCGCCGACTTTCTTCAGGATCTTGTCGAGCCCGGCGTGAAACAGCCCGGCTACGTAGGAATCCTTGGGATCAGCCGCGCGCCGCTCGTCGATGACCTCGGCCAATCGCGTCAGTACATCACTCACCGCGCTTCTCCTGCTCCTTGGAGCCATAAATCTGCGCCGGGTCACGCAGCACTTGGTCAGTTTCACGCCACGTGCCGTCTTCGAACACGCGATAGAAACAGGATTGCCTGCCAGTGTGACAGGCGATACCCCCCACCTGTTCCACGCGCATCAAAATTGCGTCGCCGTCGCAGTCCAGGCGCAGCTCGCGAATGTGTTGTACATGACCCGATTCCTCACCTTTGCGCCACAAGCGGCCGCGCGAGCGAGACCAGTACACCGCGCGTCCTTCCGTTAAGCTCACTTCCAGCGCATTTTGGTTCATCCAGGCCACCATCAGCACGCGGCCGCTGGTGACATCCTGGGCAATCGCGGCGATGAGGCCCTGCTCGTCCCACTTGATGGCGTCTTGCCAGCTCATTGCCGCACCTCGATGCCGGCCGCTGCCAGGCGCGCCTTGGCGGCTCCGACGGTGTGTTCGCCGAAATGAAAGATGCTGGCGGCCAGCACCGCGTCGGCGTGGCCCAGACGAATGCCATCGACCAGATGATCGAGCCCGCCCACGCCGCCCGAGGCGATGACAGGGATGGGCACGGCGTCGGCCACCGCGCGGGTGAGTTCGACGTCATAACCGTCGCGGGTGCCGTCGCGGTCCATGCTGGTCAAAAGAATTTCGCCGGCGCCGGCCTCGGCCATACGTACCGCCCACGCCACCGCGTCGAGCCCGGTCGACTTGCGCCCACCGTGGGTAAAGACTTCCCAGCGCAGCGGGTCTTCGCCGACACGCCGCGCGTCGATGGCGACCACGATGCACTGCGCGCCGAATTTGGCGGATGCTTCGGCGACGAACGCGGGGTTGTTGACCGCCGCGGTATTGATGCCGACCTTGTCGGCGCCGGCCTGCAACAGCCGGCGCACATCGGCGACGCTGCGCACCCCGCCACCCACGGTCAGCGGAATGAAGACCTGCGCCGCGACCGCTTCGACCACATGGACGATGGTTTCGCGTGCGTCACTGGAGGCGGTGATGTCGAGAAAGGTGATTTCGTCGGCGCCTTCACGGTCATAACGACGCGCGATTTCGACCGGATCGCCGGCGTCCCGGATATCGATGAAGCGGACACCCTTCACCACGCGTCCGGCATCGACATCCAGACACGGGATCACCCGCTTGGCGAGGCCCATCAGCTGGTCTTGCCACCACACAGCTCATCGGCCAGAGCTTGCGCGGCGGAGAAATCCAAGGAACCTTCGTAGATTGCGCGACCAGTGATCGCGCCTTCGATACCCTCGTGGGCGACCGCACACAGGGCGCGGATGTCGTCGAGATTGGTCACCCCACCCGACGCGATGACCGGGATGGTCAGTGCGCGAGCAAACGCCACGGTGGCGTCCATATTGAGGCCCGTCATCATGCCGTCGCGGCCGATGTCGGTGAACACGATGGCTTCGACGCCATCAGACTGGAAATGCAGCGCGAGATCGATGGCGTCGTGGCGAGACAGCTTCGACCAACCGTCGATCGCCACCTTGCCGTCGCGTACATCGAGACCGACGATGATGTGACCGGGAAATTCCAGACACACGTCCGACACGAAGTGCGGCGCGGTGACGGCCTTGGTGCCGAGGATCACGTAGCTCACACCGGCATCGAGATAACGCTGAATGGTGTCTTCATCGCGAATGCCGCCGCCGACCTGTATCGGTACATCCGGGCAGTGTTCGGCGATGGTATGAATGATTTCGTGGTTGACCGGCTTACCGTCGGTGGCGCCGTTCAAGTCGACGATGTGCAGGCGCCGTGCGCCGGCCTCGACCCAACGTCTCGCGACCGCCAGCGGGTCGTCCGAATAAATGGTGTCCCGGTTCATGTCGCCCTGCCGGAGGCGGACGCATTTACCGTCTTTGATATCGATGGCGGGAATCAACAACATGGGGCAGGGCAGCGTCGTGACAGAGCGGGCTTCTAGTTAGCTATTTCTACTCGGGCGGCTTTATTTACAAGCTCTGTGGAAATGTTAGCACAAGGTCTATCGAAGATCGTCCAGTGCCGCGCGCGAGTGTTGGCCACCGCTGGCCGTGATCTGCGGGCCGCCCTCAATGCGCTTCGTCCCAATTCCGGCCGCGGCCGACATCGACTACCAAGGGCACGGCGAGCTCAGCGGCGGCGGCCATGATCTGGCGCAATTGTTCGGCGACGGCGTCGGCGGCCGCGACCTCAACCTCCAGCACCAATTCGTCATGCACCTGCATGATGAGGTCGGCCGGTACCGCATCGCGCGACAGCCACGCGGCGACTGCGATCATGGCGCGCTTGATGATATCGGCGGCGGTGCCCTGCATCGGTGCGTTGATGGCGGTGCGCTCGGCATACTGGCGGCGCTGCACGTTGCGCGTATTGATCTCGGGCAGATAGAGCCGCCGGCCAAACACCGTTTCGACGTAGCCTTGCTCGTGGGCGAGGGCGCGAATGCGGTCCATGTAAGTACGTACTTCGGGATAACGCTCGAAGTAGCGGTCGATATAAGCCTGCGCCGAGCCGCGGTCGATGCCGAGCTGGCGCGCCAGACCAAACGCCGACATACCGTAGATAAGGCCGAAGTTGATGGCCTTGGCAGCGCGCCGTTGTTCGTCGCTGACGGTGTCGAGGCTCGCGCCGAACACCTCGGCGGCAGTCGCGCGGTGCACATCCTGGCCGGAAGCGAACGCTTCGGTCAGGCCCGCGTCGCCCGACAGATGAGCCATGATGCGTAATTCAATCTGCGAATAATCGGCCGCGATCAGAATTCGCCCGGGGGGCGCGATAAAGGCCTGACGAATTCGTCGACCCTCGTGGCTGCGTATCGGGATGTTCTGCAGGTTGGGGTCCGATGAGGACAAACGCCCGGTCGCAGCTACCGCCTGGTGGTAACTGGTGTGCACGCGGCCGGTGGCGCGGTTGACCTGCTCGGGTAACTTGTCGGTATAAGTCGATTTGAGCTTCGCCAGCGAGCGGTGGTCGAGGATGAGTTGCGGCAAGGCATGTTCGGCGGCCAGTTCCTCCAACGCCGACTCGGCGGTCGAGGGCTGCCCGGTCGGGGTCTTGGACAGCACCGGCAGTTTCAACTTGTCGAACAGAATGGCCTGAATCTGCTTGGGCGAGCCGATGTTGAACACCTCGCCGGCCTCGTTGTGCGCGCGGGCCTCGAATTCGCGCATGCGCTCGTCGAGTTCGGCGCTCTGTTCACGCAATAAATCGCCGTCTATCAGCACCCCGCGCCGCTCCATCGCGGCCAGCACCGGCAATAGCGGGATTTCGATGTTCGCGAGCACGCCCGCGAGACCGGGCTCGGCCTCGAAACGCGGAAACAGGTGCTCGTGCAGGCGCAGGCAAACCTCAGCGTCCTCTGCCGCATAGGGGCCGGCCTGATCGAGGCCGACTTGCTCAAAGCCAATCTGCTTGGCGCCCTTGCCGGCGACGTCCTCGTAATGAATGGTGTGGTGGCCGAGATACTTCAGTGCCACGGAATCAAAATCGTGGCGGCCCGAGGTGCTGTTGAACACGTAGGACTCGAGCATGGTGTCAAACGCGATGCCGCGCAGCTCGATGCCATGGTTCAGCAACACGTTGCGGTCGTATTTGAGGTTATGGCCGACCTTGCGCGGGGTTTCCCCTTCGAGCAGCGGCCGCAATTTTTCCAGCACTTCGTCGAGTGGCAACTGCTCGGGGGCGCCGGCATAGACATGCCCCACCGGCACGTACGCGGCACGGCCGGGGCTGTGACAGAACGACAACCCGACCAGCCGCGCCTGCATGTAATCGAGACTGGTGGTCTCGGTGTCGAAGGCAAACAGCTC
This sequence comes from Klebsiella pneumoniae, assembly GCA_945873015.1. Classification (GTDB taxonomy): domain Bacteria; phylum Pseudomonadota; class Gammaproteobacteria; genus JADJYF01. The sequence goes on along the minus strand of CAMCBY010000016.1, from coordinate 9,622 downwards.
GCAGGCCTTGAGTTCTTCCAGCCACGCATCGAAGCGTGTCATGTCCAGTATCAGCTCGTATTCGGCCGCCGTCGCGGGCGGTGGCGGCAGTGATGACGACTCACTTACGACCTCGACTGCGCGGCCGCGCAGTTCTTTCAGCCAGCTGTTGAACTCGTAACGCTGAAACAGTTCGGTCAGACGCGCCTCGTCTGGCGTGGAAAGTAGGAGTTGCTGCGGATGGATGCCGGTCTCGATGTCGCGCATCACCGTCACCAGACGGCGGGACAGCGGGATCTGCTCCAGCGCGCCGCGCAGGTTCTCACCCACTTTACCGGTGATGTCGGCGGCGTGGGCGACCACCTCGTCCAGCGAGCCGTACATGCTCAACCATTTGCAGGCGGTCTTGGGCCCAACCATCGGCACGCCAGGGACGTTATCGACGGTATCGCCGACCAGGGTCAGATAATCGATGATGCGCTCAGGCGGCACGCCGAACTTGGCGAGCACGCCGGCCGGGTTGAGGCGGGTGTCATCCATGGTGTTGATCAGAGTGACCTGCTCATCGACCAGCTGCGCCAGATCCTTGTCGCCGGTCGAAATCAGCACCTGCATGCCGGCCAGACGTGCCTGTTCGGCGAGCGAGCCGATGACGTCGTCTGCTTCCACCCCCGGTAGCTGCAGCAAAGGCATGCCCATGGCTTTGATGATTTCGTGCAGGGGCTCGATCTGGGTCGCCAGATCGTCCGGCATGGATGGGCGTTGGGCCTTGTAAGCCGGAAACCATGCATCGCGATGGGTCGGCCCGCGCGGATCGAACACCACCGCAAAATGCTCGGTCGGATATGCGTTACGCAGCCGACGCAGCATGGCGATCACGCCGTGCATCGCGCCGGTCGGTTCACCCTTGGAATTGTTCAGCGCGGGCAAGGCGTGAAATGCGCGATATAGATAGGACGATCCGTCGACCAGGACGAGCAACTGGGTCATGAACTCTCTGCCTTACGGGGAACAGTGTCGCCGCACGGCGATGGCTGCCGTGATTCCGTGCGGGATTCGATGGTATTCTAAGCGGGCAATCAAGCGCCAAGGCAACGCCCGCGAGAAACCCATGAGAGCAACCACTGTCGCCCTTCTTGTCAGCTGCCTCTCGGCTCCGCTCGCAGCACTGGCTGCCGACGAAACCGAAAAATTCGGTGACGCGCCGCCACCTCCGGCCATGACCGTGCCGGTGCCCGATCACGATGACGACCCTGCCGACGGTGAGCAGCCGGAAGTCACCATCGTGCAGCGTAAAGACGCTAAGGTAGAAGAGTATCGTCTCAATGGTCGGCTCTATATGGTCAAGGTCACGCCCATTGTGGGCCCGCCCTACTATCATGTTGATCGTGACGGTGACGGTTTGATGGAATCGAAGATCACCGGGCGTGGCGCAGAACCGCGGGCGCCCCAGTGGGTCATCCTGAGCTGGTAATCCAGCACCGCTGATCCTTCACTGCCGCGCGCTTGTCTGAGCGTGCGGGCTTTCAATCTGGTCACCGCATGTCGGTCTACACCGTCATCGAGCGCGACGAGCTCGAAACCTTCCTCGCTGACTACAAGGTCGGCAGGCTGCACAGTTTCAGTGGCATCACCGCCGGCATAGAAAACACCAATTATTTTGTCACGACCTCGGCCGGCGACTATGTGCTGACCTTGTTCGAGTTCACGCCCGCCGCGGAACTGCCATTTTTCCTGGCGCTGATGGCGCATCTTGCCGAACACGGCGTGCCGAGCGCCCACCCCTTGGCAGACACAAGCGGCGCGAGCTTGCGCGAATTAAAAGGTCGACCGGCGGCGCTGGTGATGCGCCTGCCCGGCGCGAGCATCGCCCGGCCCGAGCTCGTGCATTGCCGCGCTATCGGCGAGGCCATGGCGCGCATGCATCTCGCCAGCCTGGATTTCGGCGGCCGCCGCGACAACGATCGTGGCGCGGCGTGGCGCGACGAAGTGGCAACTATCGTAGGTCCGTGTCTGGATGCAGCAGACCGGCAACTGCTGCATGTGTCGGTGGACGAATTTCGCTCAGACTCTTTCGCTCATCTGCCGGCAGGCGTGATCCACGCTGACTTGTTCCGCGACAACGCCTTGTTCGAAGCCGAGCGCCTGACCGGCCTCATCGACTTCTATTACGCGCATCACGGTGCCTTCATTTACGACCTTGCGGTGGCGGTGGCGGACTGGTGTTTTGATGAAGACAAACGCGCGCTGTTTTCACCACTGGCGGGCGCGCTGCTCGGTGCCTATGACAAGGTGCGGCCACTTAAGGACGCTGAACGCGCCGCGTGGCCGGCGGCCCTGCGCGCGGCCGGCCTGCGTTTTTGGCTGTCGCGCCTGAAGGACAAACATTTTCCGCGCGACGGCGCGCTGGTACACATCAAAGACCCCGAGCCGTTCAAGCGCGTGCTGCTGTGTGGTCGCGGTGACGCCGGCGACTTCGAAAAACTTCTGCCCTGAAAACAAAAAGGCCCGGCAGAGCCGGGCCTTTTCGCCAACTGAGGACTGGCCTCAGTTGTTGGTCACGACCAGATCAACGCGACGATTCTGGGCCATGTTGGCCGCCGAATCATTGGCCACCACCGGCTTCGATTCACCGAAGCCCGCAGAGGTGAGACGCGCTGCGTCGATACCCTTGCTGACCAGGTAAACCATTACCGATTTGGCGCGTTTGTCCGACAGCACCTGATTGTAGGCATCGCTGCCGCGACTGTCGGTATGACCTTCGATTCGCACCGAAACCGCCGCTTGCTGGTTGAGCACATCGGCCGCCTGATCGAGCACGGCAGTCGATTCAGCCTTGAGCTTGGCGCTGTCGGTATCGAAGTTGACGCCCTGCAAGGACATCAAGGTGGTGCCGACTTCCGGGCAACCTTCCGCATTGACCTTGACGCCTGGCGGGGTGCCGGGGCACTTGTCATTGGGGTCGATGACGCCATCGCCGTCGGAATCCTTGGGTGCTTCCGCTACCGGTTTCGGCGCCGGTGCCGGCGCAGCAGCCGGGGCCGGGGCCGGTTCAGGTGCCGCTGCCGGGGCTTCACGGCACAGGAAATAACCTGCTGCAAGACCGAGCGCCGCACCTGCCGCAATGGCGCCCTCGTCGTCTTCATCGACGCCAACCCCTATCGCGGCACCGGCAGCGCCGCCGATCAGCGGGCACAGAATCGTGGCCGGCTTGATGCCCTGGTTCGCGCAGCCAGCGGCCAGCGAGCCCATGAGCAGTACGAGCGGAATTCGAAAAAGTTTACTCATTGCCGAGGTCCTCACTTGAATCAGTTTGATGTTGAGCCGTCGGGTGCGCCGCAAGCGACACCGATCCCTTACACGTCCGAAATTTTGTTGCGAAAATGCGACGACGAAGCGGCAGCGGAAACAATAACATAAAAATTATCTATGCCTAGGGCGTAAACCTCGGCCAATCTCTTCGAAAACGGTGGTCTGCGGACGCGAACCTGGGCCACGCTTAAGTGTTAACGAGTCTGCTTAAGCAGACTCGCCTGGCCACGCTGTGGTTGAAACGAGACGCCAGCTTCAGCCTGTCGTCAGACCGGACCGTTCTCCAAGGCCTGCAGCAGTTCGCGCCGCCTCTCGAGCCGCGAGTCGAACAGAAACTCCTGGGCGAGGGTTTCGGCGTGGTGTACATCGGTGTGAGTGACGATGTGTTTGATCTCAAGCAGCGCGGCAGGATGGACGCTGAACTCGGTCAGCCCCAAGCCCAATAACAGCCGCGTATACCGCACATCGCCTGCCATCTCACCGCACATTGCCACCGGGATACCGGCCGAGCGCCCGGCGCCGATGGTGGTCGAGACCAGTCGCAGCACGCCCGGGTTGAGCGGGTCGTAGAGATAACTCACTTCGTTGTTCACCCGGTCGATGGCAACCGCGTACTGGATCAAGTCATTGGTGCCTATCGACAGGAAGTCGAGTTCTTTGGCAAACACATCTGCGCAGATGGCCGCGGCCGGCACTTCGATCATGCCGCCGATCGGCATGTCGGGGTCAAAAGCGATGCCGCGCCGCGTGAATTCGTTGCGAATGGTGCCGACGATATCCAGCACCTGATGCACTTCGTCGACGCTGGAGAGCATCGGGATCATCATGCGCACCGGTCCGAAAGCCGACACCCGAATGATCGCGCGCAATTGCGGCCAGAACAGCGAAGGCTCGCGCAGACACAGGCGGATTGCGCGCAGACCAAGCGCCGGATTGGCGGCGAAGGGGATATTGGCGACACCGGCATCGGGCATTTTGTCTGCGCCTAAATCAGCGGTGCGGATGGTGAAAGGCAAACCACCGAGCGCGTCAATCATCTGCCGATAGGTGTTGAAGTGCTCGTCTTCGTCGGGGTAGGTGGCGCGATTCAGGAACAGGAATTCGGTACGGTACAGACCGACACCGTCGGCGCCGACTTCGCGTACGCTTTTGAAGTCCTCGGCCAGTTCGACGTTCGCATATAAATGGATGACGCGCCCGTCGAGGGTAACCGTCGGCGCATCGCGCAGTACCTGCAGGCTTTCGACGTAGCTGACTCGCTCGGCCTGACGGGCGCGGTATTGGGCGAGGATGCGCTCGTCCGCACCTCCGAGCACCACACCGTCATCGCCGTCGACGATGATGATTTCGTCTTCCTGGATGTAGCGTCGCGCGTGATGCAGACCGGCCACGCCGGGGATCCCGAGGCTCCGCGCGAGAATGGCGGTGTGCGAGGTTGGGCCACCGAATTCGGTGACGAAACCCGCCACGCCGTGGTGTTGCAACAGCACCAGATCGGTTGGTGCGAGGTCGCGGGCAATGACGATCATGCCCTTCAATTTCTGATCAGGCAGCTCGTGACGCAGCGGCGGATGGCGCAGCAGATTGCGGAAGATGCGATCGACCACATGGTCCACATCGTCCTTGCGCGTGCGCAGGTACGGGTCTTCCATTTCCTCGAACACGGCGATCAAGGAGTCGCGCTGCAACTTGACCGCCCATTCCGCGTTGACCAGGTTGTCGCGAATGATGCGCGCCGGCTCGTCATTGAAGGCCGCATCGTCAAGCATGAGCATATGCGTGTCGATGAAGGCGACGATCTCGGCGGGCGTACCGACCGGAATGTGCGCGCGGATCTCGCGCAGATGATGCTTGGCGAGCGCCACCGCCGCGTGCAGACGCGTGATCTCGCCCTCAACCTCGTGTGTTTCAAGGTGGTATTCGGCGATGTCGAGCTGGTTACGCTCGACGATGTGCACGCGGCCGATGGCGATACCGCGCGATATCGCGACCCCGTGCAGCGAAAAACTCATGAAGGCTCTCCGAACTTGTCGGCAATCAGCGCGGTCAGCGCATCAAGCGCGGCCTGGTCATCGGTGCCGGTGGTGCAGATCTCGATTTCCGCGCCTTGTGCGGCGGCCAGCATCATCACACCCATGATGCTTTTGCCGTTGACCTTTTTGCCACCCTTGCTGATGGCGACATCGCAGCCGTAATTGGCGGCGGTCTGCACGAACTTGGCGGCGGCACGCGCATGCAGGCCGAGGCGGTTGATGATAGTCAGTTGTACGGTGGGCATGAGACGCGGTCCTCAGGGATGCCGTTATAGATCGCGATGGCTGATGGCGGCGCGTTTGCCGCGGGCGGCGAATTCTCGCGCCATACGCTCGGCCATGTAGACCGACCGGTGGCGGCCACCGGTACAGCCAAAGGCAATGGTCAGATAGGTACGGTTCACTTCTTCGAACTGCTCGACCCAGGTTTCGAGAAAGCGGCCGATGTCGCCCGCCAGCTTCTGCACCATCGGGGCGTCGTCGAGAAACTCCTTTACCGGCGCATCGCGCCCGGAATAGTCGCGCAACTGCGCGTCCCAATAGGGATTCGGCAGGCAACGCACGTCGAACACGAAGTCAGCGTCGCTCGGCACGCCATGCTTGAAGCCGAAAGACTGGAACTGCAGCGCCAATGCACCCGACGCGCGTTTGGTGATCAGTTCGCGTATCGCGGCACGAAATTCATGCACATTGGTGCGTGTGGTGTCGATACGAATATCAGCACGTATCGCCAGCGGATCAAGAAGACTGCGTTCCAGCGCGATGGCATCGGCCAGCGGCCGCTCTTCGGAGGACAGCGGATGTTTGCGCCGTGTCTCGCTGAAACGCCGCAACAGGGTCTCGTCGCTGGCATCGACAAAAATCAGTTCAGCCTGCGCGGTTTCCAGTGCCAGGCGGTCCAGCACGCCGGGTAGCGAGGCCAGCGCATTGGGCTGATTGCGCGCGTCGATGCCGACCGCAACCTTGTTGAAATGCGGCTGATTCTGATCGGCGATAAAGCGCGCGAAGTTGGTCAGGATGCCTACCGGCAGGTTATCCACGCAGTAGAAACCGGCGTCTTCCAACGCGTGCAGGGCAATCGATTTGCCTGCGCCCGACAGCCCCGAAACGATCAGAAAGCGGCGTTCGTCGCTCATGAGCAGAGGCGGCTGTCGGGGGCGGCACAAGTGGTCATCGAAGCAGGCTCAACCGCGATGGTTGGTGACCTTTTCCTTGTGTTTCTTGATTTGGCGGTCGAGCTTGTCCACCAGTGTGTCGATGGCGGCATACATGTCGTCTTCCTCGCTGTGGGCGTGGATGTCGTTACCGGCGACATGGATGGTGGCTTCGGCCATCTGGCGCTGTTTTTCCACCGCCAGCACCACATGAACGTTGACCAGATGATCGAAGTGACGCTCGATGCGGCTGAGTTTGGTCTGGATGTAATCGTTCATCGAGTCGGTGACTTCGATGTGGCGCCCATCGACTTTGATATGCATGGCTCTCTCCTGGTGCAATTAAAACGGATGATTCTGCTCGTTACGGTGTCGGCGGCTCAGGCAATACGCTTGCGTTCGTTTGACGGTGGTATCGACATCGCCTCACGGTACTTGGCGACGGTGCGCCGCGCCACCTGCACGCCCTGTTCCGACAGCAGTTCGGCTATCTTGTGATCGCTCAAGGGTTTCTGCACGTTCTCCGCGGCGATCAGCTTTTTGATCACGGCACGAATCGCGGTCGAGGACGCCTCGCCACCGAGTGTGGTACTGACGTGACTCGAGAAGAAGTACTTGAGTTCAAAGATGCCGCGCGGTGTGTGCATGTATTTGCGGGTAGTGACGCGCGAAATGGTCGATTCGTGCATTTCCAACGCTTCGGCAATGTCATGCAGGACCAGCGGCTTCATCGCTTCTTCGCCATGTTCAAGGAAGGCACGCTGCCGTTCGACGATGGCGGTTGCGACCCGCAGCAGGGTTTCGCTGCGACTTTGCAAGCTCTTGATGAACCAGCGCGCCTCCTGCAGATGGGTGCGCAGCGAGTTGTTGTCCTCGCTGTTGTCGGCCCGTTTGATCATGCCCGCGTAGTAGGGGTTGACGCGCAACGGCGGCATGGTCTCGGCGTTCAGCTCAACGCGCCAGCGGTCTTTGTATTTGTATACGAACACATCGGGCACGATGTATTCGGTCTGCTCCTCGCTGAACGATGAGCCGGGGCGCGGGTTCAGCGATTGAATCAGGGCGATGACCTGGGCCAAATCCTCGCGCGCCAGTTTCAGACGGCGCATGAGCTGGTTGTAGTCGCGGCCAGCCAGCATCTCCATGTAATCGGCCACGCAGCGCCGAGTCTCGGCCAGCCACGGTGTGTCAGCCGGCAGTTGTGCGAGCTGCAGCAACAGACATTCGCGCAGATCACGAGTCGCCACCCCGGTCGGGTCGAGGCCCTGCACCAGGCGCAGAATGGCCTGCACTTCATCGGCTTCCACGACATCTTCGATGGCACTGCTGATGACGCCGGCGAGTTCCTCCAGCGAGCTGGTCAGATAACCGGCACCATCGAGATCATCGACGATGGTCATGGCGATGACGCGGTCCCGATCGCCCAGCGGGGTCAGGTTGACCTGCCACAGCAGGTGTTCGCGCAAGCTCGGCGGGCTGGTGCTGGCGCGTTCGAAATCGCCGTCCTCGCCATCGCGGGTGCCGGTGCTGGTGCCGGTGCTGGTGCCGGAGGTGGTGAGGGTGTCGTAGATTTCGTCCCAGTCGCTATCGACCGGCAGTTCGTCGGGAATGTCGTCGGCGATGGTGCGGCTTTCGGCTTCGCCGGGGTCGCCGCCGCCGACCTCGAAGTTCGATTCGAAGCTCGCTTCAAACTCGCCGTCGTCGTTGCCGCTGCTCGCGGCCGTATCGGCGGCACTGAAACCCGGGTCCTCATAGTCGTCGGCACCGTCCGCCACTTCGAGCATCATGTTCGATTCCAGCGCTTCCTGGATTTCGACCGAGAGCTCCATAGCGGAAAGCTGTAACAGGCGAATGGCCTGCTGCAGCTGCGGCGTCATCGTCAGATGCTGGCCGAGCTTCAATTGAAGGGATTGCTTCATAACCTCCCGTGAACCATTAATGAGTCACAACATTCAAATCTATAGTAGCGCACCAAGGCTTGGACTGGATCAATACTTGCATAGCGCGCACGTGCGCAGATCACACTGGAGGGGATCTTCGGCCGCAGACCGCAGGGCTTTACAGCTTGAAGGTCTCGCCGAGGTAAACGCGCCGTACTTTCTCGTCGGAAAGGATGGCCTCAGCGTCACCCTCGGCAATGATGGTGCCTTCGTTGACGATGTACGCGCGGTCACAGATGCGCAGGGTTTCCTGCACATTATGGTCGGTGATCAATACACCGATACCCATCTGTTTGAGGTGCTGGATGATGCGCTGGATATCGCCGACCGAGATCGGATCGACGCCGGCAAAGGGCTCATCGAGCAGAATGAAGCGCGGTTCGGTCGCCAGCGCGCGAGCTATCTCGACCCGCCGACGCTCTCCGCCGGAGAGCGACATGCCGAGATTCTGGCGAATGTGCTCAATGTGGAATTCCTGCAAGAGGGCGTCGAGCCGGCGCTGGCGCTGCTGGTCGTTGAGGTCGGGAATGATCTCGAGCACGCCCATGATGTTCTGCTCGACGGTCAGCTTGCGGAACACCGAGGCTTCCTGCGGCAGATAGCCCAGCCCCTTGCGCGCACGCACATCCATCGGCAGACGCGTCAGGTCGTCGGCATCAAGATGGATGGAACCGCCCTCGCTCGCGATCAGCCCCACAATCATATAGAAGCTGGTGGTCTTGCCCGCACCATTCGGGCCGAGCAGACCAATAACCTCACCACTGTGCACCGACAGACTGACATCCTTGACCACCCGCCGTGAACGGTAGGTCTTGGCCAGATGGCGGACAGCGAGCTCGCTCACGCGGCACGCTCCACGGCAGACAGGCGTGCTATGCGTGGCATACGAGGCGTGGCTGCCGGCACGTTCAGGGCGTCGCCGCCGCCGGTGCGGACTTGGCGGGCGCGGCCTCGGGCGCCTTCTTTTTGTTGGGCGGGATAATGATGCGTACCCGTCCGCTGCCTTCCTTCGAGCGCTGGTCCTTATCCGCCTCACCGGCCCGCGCAGAGCGCGCGGTGATGATGCTCTTTTTGGTGTCGTAGTTGATGCGGTGGCCTTCAAACAGGCGCTGACCCTGGGTCACGCGCGCCTTTTCGATCAGGTTCAGCAGCGAGCGGTCAGCGTGATATTCAATCTGCATGGCCTGGCCATGCACATCGTCAT
>CAMCBY010000015.1 GCA_945873015.1 Klebsiella pneumoniae | reverse complement strand
CCTCGCCATCACCGGCGCCTCCGGCTCCGGCAAGAGCACGCTGTTACACGTGCTCGGTGGGCTCGATACACCGGACAGCGGCAGCGTATTGTTATGCGGTCACGATCTGGCCCGCGCCGGCGAGCGCGAGCGGGCGCGGCTGCGTAACCAGAATCTTGGGTTCGTATATCAGTTTCACCATCTGCTGCCGGAATTCTCGGCACTGGAGAACGTCGCCATGCCGCTCCTGATCGGGCGGCAGCCGGCAGCGGAGGCGGCACGCAGGGCGCGCGCCATGCTTGAACGTATCGGTCTTGGCCATCGTGTCGAACATCGCCCGGCGGAATTGTCCGGTGGCGAGCGTCAGCGTGTCGCCATTGCGCGCGCGCTGGTCGGCGCGCCGCGTTGTCTGCTGGCCGACGAGCCTACCGGTAACCTCGACGCTCGTAATGCCGGCATGGCTTGCGATCTGCTGCTGGAATTATGTCGCGATCAGAATGCGGCGGTGGTGGTGGTGACCCATGACGAGCGTATCGCGGCAAGAATGCAGCGGCGCTTGTGTCTGGAAGAAGGTCAACTGCGTGTTACGGCGCCGCTGTAGTGCGCGCATTGCGACGCAGCCGACGTTGACGCAGGCGCTGCAGCACATGCAGCCGCCATAACCAGCGCACCGAAAAATGGCCGAGCGCGCCGGTTGCCAGGCCACACAGCAGACAGCCCACCACCAGTGGCAACCACAACTGCGCGAATATCGCGCTGAGATTGACCCAAGTCATGTCGTAGTGCAGTTCGCTGAATTGCACCTCGTGGGCGGTAACGATGCCGCCGACCTTGAGCGCAAACATGTACATCGGTGCGACTGTGATGGGATTGGCTATCCACACCGCGGCCACCGTCACCGGCAGATTGATACGACATACCAGCGCCAGCACCAGCGCCAGCAAGGTATGCCCGGGCAGGGGCACAAACGCCAGGAAAAACCCCACGCCAACCGCTCCGGCCACCGCGCGGCGTCCGAAATGCCAGATCTCGTGATCATGCAGATGGCTGCCAAGCCAGCCGCCCGCGCGGGAATTCAAGATCGCGTCGCGATTGCTGAAATAGCGTTGCAGTTTCCGTTTGGGACTCATACCGCGGCTTTGCTCTTGAGCGCTGAAGGACGGCGACGCAATCCGCGTAGCGCGTCGACATGTTCAGTGGGCGGCGTGCAAAGGTCAAATCCGCTAAACTGAATCCTGCCCGTTCCGCACTTGTCATGGATGACGTATGCGACTTGCCGGCCTCTGCTTTCTTATCGGTGCATTGTGCGGTCTCGCGACCGGCGCACGGCCGTTGTTTGCCTGCTCTCTACTGCTGCTGTTGCCGCTGTGCGCGCAACGTCGCTTATGGGTGCCGTTGTTGTGTGTGATGGTGGGTGGCGCATGGGCGGCGCTCGCCATTCATCGCGCCGAACATGCGCTGTTGCCGAAGGAGTATGAAGACCAGGCGATGGTGCTGGGTGCGCGCGTGGCGAGTTTCCCGATGCCGGCAAGTGTGGGAGTGGTGCTGGAACTGGCTGATGCCGAAGCACGCGGCAGCCGCGCCGATGGGCTGCCGGCACAGTTGCGCGTGAGCTGGCGCGAACCACCCGCGTCACTGCGTCTTGGCGACTGGTGTGAGTTGCGTGTGCGTTTGCGACGTCCCCGTGGGCTCGCCAATCCCGGTGGTATCGATGTCGAACGAGCGGCCCTGGTACGGCATCTCGGCGCCAGCGGTTATGTCATTGCCCATCCTGCCAATCACTGTGCGCATATCGCGACGCACCGACAACTGGACGGTCTGCGCGCGTGGTTGGCGCGCGGCATCGAACGTGCGGTGTTCGAACCGCAGTCGATGGCGGTGCTCAAGGCGCTTGCGGTCGATGACCGCAGTGCTTTGAGTCGCGACCAGTGGCAGGTCATGCGCCGCACCGGCACGGCCCATCTGCTGGCGATTTCGGGACTGCAGATCACGCTCGCGGCCGGGGCCTGTTTTGCACTGTGTCGTTATTTGCTGGGTCTGCTGTGGGCCTGGCGTCAGGACTATCTGGTGTTGCGCGCGGCGTGGCTGGCGAGCGCACTGGCAGCATGGGCCTATACCCTGGTGGCCGGGGCTGGCGTGCCGTCGGTGCGCGCGGCGGTGATGGTGGCGTTCGCCGCATTGGCGGCACTGCGCGGGCGCCGCGCTGTGAGTTGGGACACCTTGCTCGCGAGTCTGGTCGCGCTGGTGATGTGGGACCCGCTGTGTCTGCTGGGCAGCGGTCTGTGGTTGTCTTTCGGCGCGGTGGCGGTGCTGGTGATGCTTGCCACGCGGCGCGAGCGCCTGTCCGCATTGGCTCTGGCGTGGCGCACGCATCTGGTGATGGCAGTCGCGCTTGCACCGCTGACCGCCTTGCTGTTCGGTGAAGTGCCGTGGTGCGCGCCGTTGGCCAATCTGTTGGCCGTGCCGTGGAGCAACGTCATGGTTGTGCCGCTGGTATTGCTCGGCATGCTGTGCGCGCCCTGGGCACCGATGCTCGCGGCCCTGTTGTGGGATTGCGCGGCACGCCTGTGGGCACCACTGGAACAGCTTCTGAGCTGGATGGCGCAGGCGCCGCCGCTGGTTCTGCAGCACGACATCGGCCTGCCAGGCGCGCTGCTGTGGAGTAGTGGCTTGCTGCTGCTGGCGATGCCGCGTGCGCTCGGTGCGCGTGGTCTTGGCCTGTTGTTACTCGCGGTGGTGCTGTTGCCGCGCGAATCGCCACTGGCGGTCGGTGAGTTTCGCATCACGCAATTCGATGTGGGGCAGGGACTTGCGGTGTTGATTCGCACCCGCGAGCACGCCGTGCTGTATGACAGTGGTCCACGCTGGTGGGGCGGCGGTGACGCCGGCGAAACCGTGGTGTTGCCAGCCCTGCGCGCGCTCGGCGTGACACAACTCGATGAAATGGTGATTAGTCATGCCGATCTCGATCATGCCGGCGGCGCGGCGTCGGTCGCAGCGCAATGGCCGGTGACGCGCATCTTGAGCAGCCAGGTGGTGCCCAGTTTGAGCAACTTCGCGGTCGCGCCCTGTCGCGCGCCGCTGCGCTGGCGCCATGACAATGTCGAGTTCGTGGTGTTGCATCCAGTCACGACTGAACACGGCGCTCCGCGCAACGACAACTCTTGCGTGCTGGCGGTGCGCGGCGCGCATGGTGCGCTGTTGCTGAGCGGTGACATCGAACTTGGCGCCGAGCAGCAATTGCTGGCGCGTGACCGCGCGGCCGTGGCCGCCGACGTCTTGAGTGTGCCACATCACGGCAGCAGTTCGTCCTCGAGTGCGGCCTTTGTGCAGGCGGTGCGACCGGCACTGGCCTTGATCTCGGCCGGCCATCACAATCGTTATCGACTGCCAAAGGCGGCGGTGGTGGCGCGTTATCGTGCGCACGGTGCGCAGGTAATGAACAGTGCAGCGCATGGCGCCATCACGGTCGATGTGGTGAAGGAGGGGCTGCGCATATCGAGCTATCGCCAAGGCCACTGGGGCTGGTGGCAGCATCGCCCGCCATGACGCGCGGAGTGCAGCGCCACTTTCGAGCGCGGGCGTGGTTTGCTAATGTCTGCCGCTGTCCGGTCGCGGGCCCGACGCTTTTCAGGAGATTTTCAACTCGTGTTAGAAATGGTGATTGCCGGCGGCATCGTGATGCTGCCGTTGCTGGCCTGTTCGGTCGTTGCGCTCGCAGTGGTGATTGAACGCTTCTGGACCTTGCAGAAGAAACGCGTCGTGCCGGACAACCTGGTCGCACAAGTCTGGCAGTGGGCACAGGCCGGCACGCTGGACGAGCGCCGTGTGCAGGCGCTGAAAGCCGGCTCGCCACTCGGGCGCGTACTCGCTGCAGGGCTCATCCATCGCCACGGTACGCGGCAGAGCATGAAAGAAGGCATCGAGGAAGTCGGTCGCCATGTGGTGTTCGAACTCGGTCGTTACGTCAACGTGCTGGGCACCATCGCCTCTATCGGGCCACTGCTTGGTCTGCTTGGCACGGTGATGGGCATGATTCGAATCTTCTCGGCGGTCACCAAACAGGGCGTCAGCGATCCATCGATTCTGGCCGGCGGCATCGCGGAGGCGCTCATCACCACCGCCAGCGGTTTGACCGTGGCCATCCCGGCGCTGATCTTCTACCGGTATTTCAATCGCCGCATCGAAGGCTTCGTGGTCAGCATGGAAAGTGAAGCGCTCAAGCTGGTCGAGGCGCTGCACAGCGAGGCGCTGCCGGGTGCGGGGCCTCAGATATGAATTTCCGCGCGCCGCGCAACGACGATTTTGAGCTCAACGTCACACCGCTGATTGACGTGGTGCTGGTGCTGCTGATCTTTTACATGGTTTCCACCACCTTCGTCAGTGAATCAAAAATGGAACTGACCTTGCCGCAGGCGAGCAAGGAAGTGCCGAGCATGCCGGCGGACAAAATCGACATTGCCATCGACCACCAGGGCAATGTGTTCGTCAATAACCAGGCGCTGCTCAATACCCAGCTCGAGACCATCCGTCGCGCGCTCGGTGCGGCACACAAGAGCGGTGCCGAGCCGGTGGTGATCATCAGCGCCGATGCGGCAGCAAGTTATCAGTCCGTGATCGATGTGATGGATGCCGCGCGTCAGGCCGGCCTGTACAAAATCACCTTCCCGACGCGCGTGCGCGCCGACAAATGAGGGCGTTGTTCGACGCGTCGGCGGTGCGCCCATGAACGATACCCTGCGCAACCTGGTCGATGACATCTGGTATGGCAGGCATCCCGCCCGCCTTGCGCTGTTGCCGTTGAGCTGGCTGTATCGCGCCGTGGTGGCGCTGCGGCGCAAGGTCTACAACTCGCAGTTGCTCAACGTCTATCGCGCACCGGTGCCGGTGATCGTGGTCGGCAATATCTCGGTTGGCGGTACCGGCAAAACACCCTTGGTCATCTGGGTCGCGCGCAAGCTCGAGGAATACGGTTTCAAACCCGGCATCGTCGCGCGCGGCTATCGTGGTACGGCGCGCAACTGGCCACAGCAAGTGCGGGCCGACAGTGATCCGGTAACGGTCGGTGACGAGGCACTGGTGCTGGCACGCCGCACTGGTTTGCCGGTTGCGGTCGGACCGCAGCGCAGTGCCGACATCGCCGCGCTGCTGCGACACGCCGACGTCGATATCATCGTGTGCGACGACGGTCTGCAGCACTATGCGCTGGCACGCGATCTCGAAATTGCGGTACTGGACGGTGTGCGCCGTTATGGCAACGGAGCCTGTCTGCCCGCCGGCCCGCTGCGCGAACCGGTGGCGCGCCTCGCGACAGTCGATTTGCTGGTCACCAATGGCCTGGCTGCGCGCGGCGAATTTGCGATGCGTTATGTCGCCAACGAGGTGTTGCCTGTCGGGCACGCCGAGCAGCGCGTGGCGCTTGCTGATTTTGCTGACAAACAGGTGCACGCGGTGGCCGCCATCGGTAACCCCGACAGCTTTTTCGCGTTGCTCAAACGTAACGGCTTGCGTGTCACCCAGCATGTGTTTCCCGACCATCATCTGTTCAGTCGCGAAGACCTCGCGTTTGATGACGGACTAGCGGTTATCATGACCGAGAAGGACGCCGTCAAATGCGAGCATTTCGCTGATCCACGGTTGTGGTATGTGCCGATAGACGTTGAACTGCCGGACGTATTCGAGCGGCGCTTCAAAACGCTGTTGCAAGAGGTTTTCGATGGACAAAAAGCTGCTTGACCTGTTGGTATGCCCGGTCACCAAAGGGCCGCTGATCTACGACCGCGACAAGCAGGAGCTGATTTCGAAATCGGCGCGACTGGCTTATCCGATACGCGAGGGTATTCCGGTCATGCTTGAAGACGAAGCGCGCGAACTGAGCGAAGAGGAAGCGGCCCGCCTGTCGGCATGACATTCAAGGTCTATATTCCGGCGCGTTATGCTGCCACCCGTCTGCCCGGTAAACCGCTGCTCGAAATTCACGGCAAACCGCTCATTCAGCATGTTTATGAACGTGCCATTGCGAGCGGCGCGATGGAAGTTGTGATTGCGACCGACGACGAACGTATTGCGAGCGTGGCACGCGCCTTCGGCGCGACTGCGTGTATGACCGCCGCCGAGCTTCCTTCCGGCAGCGATCGTATTGCCGCCGCGGCCCACTCCCGCGGTGAGCCGCAAGATCTCGTGATAGTCAACGTGCAGGGCGACGAGCCACGCATGCCGGCTGCCGTTATCCATCAGGTCGCGAGTCTGGCGCAGGACCGTGACTGCGACATTGCCACCGTGTGTGAGCCACTGCTCGAAACACAATTGTTCGACCCCAATGTGGTCAAGGTGGTGCGCGACCAGCAGCAGCGAGCGCTGTATTTCAGTCGCGCCACCATTCCCTGGAGTCGCGACGAGTTTGCCAACGGTGGTCAGCATACGGCGCAGCTCAAAATGTACCGTCGCCATGTCGGCATCTATGCCTATCGAGTCGGTTTTCTGGCGCGGTTTGTCGCGGCACCTGCCGGCGAACTCGAACGCATTGAGAGTCTCGAGCAATTACGTGCTCTCGGCTTTGGCGCGCGGGTGATAGTTGCCGATGCGGTGGAGCCTTGCGGCATCGGTGTCGATACGCCGGCAGACCTCGAACGTCTGCGCCAGGGGCCGCTCTGAGCGTCACTCTTTGACGGCGCGCGCGGCGCGCCGAATGGAATCGGGCTTATGTCGCACATCCTGTTCGTCTGCACCGGCAATATCTGTCGCTCACCGATGGCGGCCGGCATGTTAAGGGCCGGACTCATGGAAAGCGGCCAAGGTGCGCTGCATACGGTGGAGTCTGCGGGTATCCACGCGGTGGTCGAGGCACCGCCGACGCCCAATGCACTGAAGGTCGCGGCGTCCTATGGGGTCGATATCAGCACGCACCGCGCGCGCACCTTTGAGGTGGCGGATTTTCTCCGCTTTGAACGGATCTTCGCGCTCGACAGCGGCCATCTCGACTTTTTGCGCGAAGTGCAGCCGCGCAGTCACGACGGCGAGGTGTCTCTGCTGCCGAGCGCTCACGGCCAGCGCAAACTCGAGATTGCCGACCCTTACGGCCGTTCGCGACGCGCGTATGAACGCTCAGCACGCCTGATTGCCGAGGGCGTGGCAGTGATTCTGGCTGGGATCCTGGAGCGCGCGAGTGTGGCGCGCAGGGTAGAACTCAGCGGGCGCGGTAGGTAATGCGGCCCTTGGACAGGTCGTAAGGGGTCAGTTCGACGGTGACCTGGTCACCGGTCAGGATGCGGATATAGTTCTTGCGCATCTTGCCGGAAATGTGGGCGGTGACGAGGTGGCCATTTTCGAGTTCGACGCGGAACATGGTGTTGGGCAGGGTTTCCACCACTTTGCCCTGCATTTCGATGTGATCTTCTTTTGCCATATTGCTCTGTTGATTAGTCTCCGGGACGGGGCGCCGGACGGCGGGCGCGCGAGTGGCGGCATTGTGCCTCAATCACCGTAGGTGGCCAAGCCCGGATAGGGTAGGCGGTTTCAGGCCGGGTCGGCGTCGCGCGTCCATTCACCATTGAGATAGAACTCGAGCGGCGCGTATTCGTGTTTGTAAGACATCTTGCGACAGCTGCGGATCCAGTAACCAAGATAGACCCACGGCAGGCCCAGCGCCGCTGCCCACTCGACCTGTTTGATGATGGCCAGACGGCCGAGACTGCGCTGGGTTTCGCCCGGCGCAAAAAACGTGTAAACCGACGACAGCCCGTCACCCAGGCGGTCGACCACTGCCACCGCCAGCAATTCCTGCGCGTGGCGGAACTCATAGAACGTGGTATCACACCACAGCGCGGTCAGGAAACTCATGTAAGCGCTCGGATTGGTGGCATCCATGTGTGAGTCCGGATGGCGCTCCTTGAGGTAACCCTCGTAGAGCTGAAAGTGCTCGCGCTCAAAGCGTGGCGCGCGGGCATGCACTTCAAGGTCGCTGTTGCGCGCCAGGGTGCGCCGCTGAGCGCGATTCGGCGCAAATTCGTTGACTGCGATACGCACTGGAATACAGGCGCTGCACGCCGCGCAGTGCGGACGATAGACATGGGTGCCGCTGCGCCGAAAGCCGTGTGCAGACAACCAGGTGTAAGCCTCGACACTGAGATTGATGCGCGGGTCGGCGAACATCGTCACCGCCTCGCGCTGCGGCAGGTAACCGCACTCGTGGGGAGGCGAGGTGAAAAAACCAAGCCGTGGCGCGCTCGGTGGTTCGGTCATGTCGGTGTCGGCCCGCGCTGCCAGGCGTGTGCTGCGGGTGCCTTATCGACCAGGCCCGCGAGTCGCGCCGCGAACTGCGCGCGCGGCATCACACCTGCCCCGAGGCTGGCGAGATGGTCGCTATGCACCTGACAGTCGAGCAGCCCGTAACCCCATCCGTTCAGCGCCTGGCATAGCGAAACCAGCGCAATCTTCGAAGTGTCACGTTCGCGCGAGAACATCGACTCGCCAAAAAATGCACTGCCCACCGCGACGCCATAAAGACCGCCGCACAGTTGTCCGTCGCGCCAGCATTCAATCGAATGGGCATGGCCTTGCGCATGCAGTTCGAGATAGGCAGAGCGCATCTCGGCGGTGATCCAGGTGCCGGCGTCGGCCGCTCGCGGCGCAGCACAGGCATCGATGACCGCGGCAAAATCACTATCGAATCGAAGTTCATAGCGGTCGCTGCGCATGCGTTTGGCGAGGCTGCGCGAGACATGCACTGCGGCGGGCAACAATACCGCGCGCGGGTCGGGGGACCACCACAATATCGGCTGGCCCGGCGAGTACCAGGGAAAGATGCCCTGCCGATAAGCGCTGAGCAAGGTGTCAACGGAGAGATCGCCACCAATCGCAAGCAGACCATTAGGGTCGACCAATGCGTGGTCCAGAGGCGGGAAAGCGCTCGCCATGCGGCGCGTGCCGACCCAGTAGAGAGGTTCTTGAAAACGCTGGGCGTTCATGGCGTGCGCTGCTGGGTTGGCCTCACTCGGCTTTGAACGCAACATGCTCGGACAATTCGTGCATGTGTTGCTCCATCGCTTGACGTTCGCGCTTCAGGAAGTCGCCGACTGCCTTGCGAAAGCCCGGCTCGCGTATCCAGTGCGTGGACCAGGTATTGACCGGTATAAAACCGCGCGCGAGTTTGTGTTCGCCTTGCGCGCCGGCATCGAGTTTGGCCAGACCATGCTCAATGCAATAGGCGATGGTTTGATAGTAGCACAGCTCAAAATGCAGGTTGTCGAACTGCGCATTGCAGCCCCAGTGACGACCGTAAAGCACGCTGCCGCTCTTGAGTGCGAAGGCGCCCGCCACATAGCGAGTGCCGCTGCGCGCCATGATCAGCACGGCGCTGCCGGGCAGGCGCTGTTCCAGGCTTTGAAAGAAGGCTTCGGTCAGGCGCGGCTCGCCCCATTTACGCTCGAAGGTCGAACAATAAAAGCGGTGAAAGATGGTCCAGTGTTCGGCCGTGATCTCGGCGCCGGTCAAAACTTCGATGTCGACATGGTGTTCGGCCACGATGCGGCGCTCGCGTTTGATCTGCTTGCGTTTCTTGGAGTTGAGGTCAGAGAGAAAATGATCGAAATCGCGGTAGTCGTGGTTGAACCAGTGATACTGACAGCCGAGCCGGCGCGCGAGGCCTGCCTGGTCAAAGGCCGGCAATTGCTGCTCGTCGGGAAACAGGCAATGCCAGGATGAAATCTGATTCTCTTCGACCGCACCGAGCGCGGTATCGATGAGCAGCTTGCTTACGGCTTCACGGTCGGCGCGTGCCGCGTCGATCAACAGGCGCGGCCCGCTCACGGGTGAAAAAGGCACCGCGCTGACCAGCTTCGGATAATAGCGGCCACCACTGCGCTCATAGGCTTCCGCCCAACTCCAGTCGAAAACAAATTCGCCATAGGAGTTATCGCGGATGTACAGCGGTAGAGCGCCGCACAGCGTGGTGCCGTCATACACCGCCAGATGCTGCGAATACCAACCTTGCGGTTCAAGACAGGCGGTGGCCTCAAGACCGTAAAGAAAGCCGTGGCGCAGAAAGGGGTGGTCGCCGACCAGTGTGTCCCATGCCACGGCATCGACATCAGCCAGGGATTGCAGCACCGCGACGCGCAACATGGTGCTTTCTGCGCCGCGGCTACTTGGCGCGCACGCGCACGTCGCGACCGAGCGCGCGACGGATGGCTTGCGACGAGCCTTGCAAAGGGAAATCGACTTCGTGATAGCCACCGTCGGCGCTCACATATCGAAACTCGATCTGCTTGGCGTTCATGAGTTGGTCGACCGCCGCCGACACCAAGACACGATTGCGCACGATGCCGAGTTCGATGAGTGCGAGTTTTTTATCGATGTGACAGCCCTCATCGAGTGCCATGTGGAACAGTGGTTGCGCGGCGTCGAATTGAAAGGTCGGGCAGTGGCGCGGGGCGAGGCGGTTGAAGGTGCCGGCGACCGACAGGCGCAGGCGAATGCCACTGTCCTTGTCGCGGTAGACCGCCAGTTCGTCGCCACGGGCGCTGCTGACCACAGCCCATGGGTAGCCCTTGGGCTGCGGAGCGGGGCGCACATTCCACGCCGCCGCGCTCGCGACCAGGGGCAGCGCCAGGGCCAGCAATAGCAGCCCGGTGCGGCGCAGCCAGCGTGCCTCAGGACTTGGGTGAGTCGTGGCCAGGCGCAAAAACAGGAAAGGGTGCAACCTTGTCACTGCTGCCCTCCGCGCGGGTAATTTTGCCGGTGCCGGTCTTCTCGACTTCGTCGATGCGCACCACCGAGTGCATCGGGATATAGGTGCGACTGACCCCATCGAATTCCGACTTCAGATGTTCTTCCGATGGGTCTACCAATAAAGAGGACTTTTCACCGAACAGGATTTTCTCCACTTCGATGAAGCCGAACAGACCGCTCTGATGGACGTTGCGCGCGTAGATCTCGTAGACCTTGCCCTGGTTCAGGAAGGTGATGCGGTAGGTGCTCTTCTTGGCGGCCATGATGGTGCTGAATGCGCTGGTTGATAGCGGATTGGGAATCCTAACATACCCGCACGCAGCCTCAGGCGCTGGTGACGCTCACGGCACGGCCACGTGGCGTGCGATATCGAAGCCGTCGACCAGTTGATAGCCGTCGTAACCGCGCGGATTGCACACCACGCGCATATCGTTGGCCTGGTAGTCGGAGCGCGCATGCACATGGCCGTGAACCCATAGCGCGATCGGGTAGGCATGCACGAGCCGGCTCAAATCGTTGCAGTAGGCGGCCTTGAACAGCGAACCTGGATTGGCGCGCCAACTGGCGAACAGTGGTGCGTGATGGGTGACGACGACCGTCGGCCCTTTGAACTCGGTGGCCAGCTCGGCTTCCAGCCAGGCACGTGAAGCACGATTGATTTCGAACAGATCAGACGGCTCGAGCAGACGATTACGATAGTGAATCTGCTGATAGTCGTTCATGTTCTCCTTCATGTTTGCCATGACAGCCGGGTCGCCGCCCATAAAATCGGTCCACAGCGTGGTGCCGAGAAAACGCACGCCACCGATTTCGGTGCTGTCACACTCAAGGAATCGCACCGCACTGCCGGCCACTGCGGCGCGGATGTCACGCTGCACGTCGAACAGTTCGCCGCCGTAATACTCGTGATTGCCCGCCACATAGACGGTGGGCTTGCCGCTGGATTTGAGCCACGCCACGCCGCTCGCGCCAAGGTTGACATCACCGGCCGCGATGATCACATCGGCATCAGTGTGGGGCAGGGGTGCGGGGCCGAACTCCAGATGGACGTCGGAAAAAAACTGAATCTTCACAGGCTGGGCATGGGGCAGTCGGGTACGGAACCACGGCAATCTCGCAGATGCACGGCAGAGGGTCAATCGATGACGCCGCGCCGCATGAATTGATCCAGATGTCGGTAATAAGTGGCGCCACCTTGAATGAAGGCGTCGCTGTGACCACCCGGCAGGTCGAGAAACACCGCCCGTGGCCCGGCAGCGTGCGCCAGCGCGCGGCCGAATGCCTGCGGCACGGTGGTGTCCTGGCCGCCATGGGCAACCAGTATCGGGCAATCGACCTTGGCCATGTGGGTCACCGAATCGAATTGATTGCGCGACAACAGGCGTACCGGTAACCACGGGTAACGATAGCTGCCGACATCGGTCAGGCGGGTGAAGGTCGATTCAAGGATGAGTCCCGCGCAGGGGCGATGGGCCGCCAGCCAGCTCGCGACCGCGCCGCCCAGAGAACGGCCGTAAATGATGACATCGGCGCCATCCCGGGCGTGGTGCTCAACCAGAAAATCAAACGCGGCAGCGGCATCCTGATAGGCACCGGCCTCGGACGGCGTGCCAGTGCTGGCGCCGTAACCACGATAGTCGAGTGCCAGCACGCTGTGCCCCAACTCGTGCAGCACCAGCAAGGTGCGTAAATAACGCGAAATGTTGCCGCCGTTGCCATGCAGCAACAGCACTTGCCGCCCGTCCGGTCGACCCGGCACATACCAGGCGGCGAGGCGCGTGCCGTCCGGGGCCTCGAGGCGCAGGTCTTCAAAGGCCAGTCCATGGCGCGCCGGAGTCGCGTGCAATGCACGCTCGGGTTTGAACACCAGACGGTTCTGCCACAGATAAAAACCGGCACACACGGCGCTGTAAACCAGCAGCGTCAAGGTCAGCATCGCGGCCAACACGCGGAACGTGCGAGACGCCACTACTTTCGACTTTTCCTTGGCTTTCGTACTGGAGTTCATGCACATTCCGAGATACTATTGCTTTTCTTTACATTACAGCCGCTTATTCGATCTATCGGATCAACAGCATCAACGACATGACGCACGCGGTACGCAGCAAAGAATCCGAATTCGCCCTCTCCATCACGCGCCAGGCCGTGCAGCGTTTGCGCGAGGCGGCCCTGATCGCCTTAGGTGGGGTTTCTCTGTTCGTTTTGATCGCCCTGTGGTCCCATCATTCCGGCGACCCGGGCTGGTCCCATACCGGCACCAGCAATGTCATACACAATCAGGGCGGGCTGGTCGGCGCCTGGATTGCCGACATTGCGCTTTACCTGTTCGGTCAGTTCGCCTACCTGTTTCCGCTGATGGTGGTGTTCAGCGCCTGGGTGGTTTACCGCGAAGGTGCGGAAGACTTCTTCGCCGATTATTTCCACATGAGTGTGCGCTTCGTCGGATTCGTGTGCACCCTGGTGACCGGCTGCGGCCTGTTCTGGGTGCGCGCCAGCGGCACACTCGCGGAACTGCCCCACGATTCCGGCGGTATTCTCGGCCATGTGGTTGGCGGCGCGGCTTTCGGCGGCTTTGGTGTGACCGGCGGCTGTCTGCTGCTGATTGCGGCATTTTTGACCGGCTTTACCCTGTTTACCGGGCTGTCCTGGCTGTGGCTGATGGATACCCTCGGCGACTACGCGTTGCGTTTCTGGGATTGGGCGAGTCTGCGCCGTGACGATTTCATCGACTACAGCCGCGGCTGGCGCGCCAAACGCGAGCGGGTTGCCATCGTCAAAGAAGAAATCGAGAAAATCGAGCAGCGCGCACCAACCCGCATCGAGCCGCGCATCGTCGCGCCGGCGCCGAGCGAACGGGTCGAGCGGGAACGTCAGGAGGCGCTGTTCGAGCGTCGCGAGCCGACCGAACTGCCGGAACTGAGCCTGCTCGATACCCCGATCGTGCGTGGCGGTGGTTATTCGCCCGAAGCGCTGGAAGCGATGTCGCGCCAGGTCGAGATGAAACTGCGCGATTTCAACATCGAAGTGGAAGTGGTGGCGGTGCATCCCGGTCCGGTCATCACCCGTTTTGAACTGCATCCGGCGGCCGGCATCAAGGCCAGCCGCATCACGGGCCTCGCCAAGGATCTCGCGCGTTCGTTGTCGACCGTCAGTGTGCGGGTGGTCGAAGTGATCCCGGGCAAGACCTGCATCGGCCTTGAGATCCCGAACGAGCAACGCGAAATCGTCGCGCTGTCTGACATTCTGAAATCCGATGTTTACGAGCGCAGCAGCTCGCATCTGACGATGGCCTTGGGCAAGGATATTTCCGGTCTGCCGGCGGTGGTCGATCTTGGGCGTATGCCGCACCTGCTGGTGGCGGGCACCACCGGCGCCGGCAAATCGGTGGCGCTGAACGCCATGATCCTGAGCCTGTTGTACAAGTCCGCGCCGAGCGATGTGCGGCTCATCATGATCGACCCGAAGATGCTCGAGTTGTCGGTCTACGAAGGTATTCCCGCGCTGCTCGCGCCGGTCGTCACTGACATGAAAGAAGCGGCCAACGCCTTGCGCTGGTGCGTGGCGGAGATGGAGCGCCGCTACAAACTCATGGCCGCGCTCGGCGTGCGCAACATCGGTGGTTACAACCGCAAAGTGGAAGAAGCGCTGGAGAACGGCACACCCATCCCGGACCCGACCTACCGCGTGTTTGACCCGCAAGCAGGGCCGCCGCCAGACCTCGGTCGTTTGCCTTATATCGTCGTCATCATCGACGAGCTGGCCGACATGATGATGGTGGTCGGCAAGAAGGTCGAAGAGCTGATTGCGCGCCTCGCGCAAAAAGCACGCGCGTCCGGCATCCATCTGATTCTGGCCACCCAGCGTCCGTCGGTCGATGTCATTACCGGCCTCATCAAGGCCAATATTCCGAGTCGTATCGCCTTTCAGGTTTCCTCGCGTATCGACTCGCGCACGATTCTCGACCAGCAGGGCGCTGAAACGCTGCTCGGTCATGGCGACATGCTCTACCTGCCGCCCGGCACCGCGATTCCGCAACGTGTGCATGGCGCGTTCGTGTCGGATGAGGAAGTGCACAAAGTAGTTGAACGCCTGCGTGCCAGCGGCACACCGGAATATGTCGATGCCAGTCTCAATGGCCCGATGGATGGTTTTGACGAAGGCGGCGCGGGCGGCGGTGCGGGCGCTGAATACGGCGACGCCGAACAGGACGAACTTTATGATCAGGCGGTGCGCATCGTCACTGAATCGCGGCGCGCATCGGTGTCGGGCATCCAGCGTCGACTCAAGATTGGTTACAACCGCGCTGCGCGTATGGTCGAAGAAATGGAACGTGCCGGTGTGGTCGGTGAATTACAGTCGAACGGCAGCCGCGAAGTGCTGGCGCCGCCGCCGCCCAAGGATTGATGGTCAGCGCCGGAACTACGCGCCGACTGTGTGCCAGCGTGATGCTGGTGGCGGCGTTGAGCACGGCGCCGGCGTGGGCTGACGACACCGCACCTGTCATCGACTATCTCGATAGTCTGCGTTCCTTTAGCGCGACTTTCGAACAACAACGCTTCGACGAAACCGGCGAACTGCTGGAAACCGCGCACGGCGATTGCAGCATTGAACGGCCAGGCCGCTTTCGCTGGAATTATCTTGACCCTTATAAGCAGGTCATCGTGTCCGACAGTCACAAGCTGTGGATCTATGATGAAGATCTGGCGCAGGTCACGGTCAATGATGTGAACGCCGGGGCACCTGGTACGCCAGCGCAATTGCTCAGCGCCGAATTCGCGGTGGCGAGTCGCTACGAGGTTAAACACCTGGGCATCACGGCTGCCATCGACTGGTATAGCCTGCACCCCAAGGACGCCGACAGCCAGTTTCAGGAAGTGGAACTCGGTCTCGCGGATGGTGAAGTGAAGGCCATGCGGCTCAAGGACAATCTCGGCCAGACCACGCGACTCACCTTCGACGCGGTCAAACGTAACGCGCAGCTTTCACCCGGGGTGTTCAAGTTCACGCCGCCCGCGGGTGTCGACGTAGTAGAAGGCGGCGCACCCTGAGAGTGGTCGGCGCGGCGCGTGAGCACGCGGCCTTCAACTGCCGACCACGATGTGGCGGCGAATCTCGTCCGATTTAAAGCCCAGTGCCATCGGCCGCTGCGTACCGACCAGCGCCGCCACGTCATAGAGTTCACGCACAAATCCTTCGATACGCAGCCAATGCACGGCGTCGCCGCTGCGCAGATCGACTACGGCAATCGCGCAGCGCGGTTCGGCGTCGCGACGCGCCAGTTCGGCGTCGAGCGGCAAACCGGAGAACGTACGGTTCTCGCGGCAGGTGGATAGTCCTACCAGCGCAAAATCGCCGCAGAATGCGAGGCCGCGCAGATACCCAGGCAGAAACGCGACCGGCTCAAACACCCCACGCGTGATGTCTACATAACCGAACTGACCGGCGCCGGAGTTCAACACCCACAGCCGGCCCTGATGCAGGCGCGGTGAGTGCGGCATGGACAAGCCCTCGCACACCACTTTGTTGCTGTCGACATCCATCACGAGGCCGCCATCGGTACGGCGGTCGCGCCAGCCATCGGCGACATCGGAACGACTGACGGCGCTGACATAACGTGGCGTGCCGCCATCCATCGCCAGACCATTGAGATGACAGCGGTCTTCGGCCGCGAGGCGCGAGATGAACGGCGGGCGCCACAGCGGCACAAAACTAGCGGTCGCGCTCGGGCGTGCGAGACAACCGAACAAGGTGTTGACGAACAGCGGTTCACCGGCCTTGTCGACGCCGAGATCGTGAATGTCGAGATCACCTGTGGTGTAAGCCAGGCGCGGCACATAGAGCGCGTCGTAGCCCTGGTAAAGCTGGCCGGTATCGAGGCTGTTTTCAAAGCGCCAGAGCTGATAGAGCGTACTCATCCACAACGAGCGGCCGTCGGCCACCAAGCCCATACAACGATTGAAGGTGCGCTCGAACACCGACAGGCGGCCGTCGTTATTGAGGCCAATCAGGAACAGTTTGCCGGCCTGATAGGTGGTGAAAGCAAACGACAGCTTGTATTCGGCCAGCCACGCGGTGAGCTGGCGTGAGCCGGTGATCTCGAGTTCGGGCTGGGCTGGATTCTGCACGTGATTGACCATTCCTTTGCACTGTAGAGCGCGCACTATAACCGCTCGCGCTTGTCCTGCGCCGAGTGCCTGTGTTATCTCCTCACTATGCCACCACTCGCCGACCAACTGCGTCCCACCTCACTCGTTGATTTTCAGGGCCAGGACCATCTGCTCGGCGTTGGTCAGCCCTTGCGTCGTGCGCTCGAGGAAGGCGCTCTGCATTCGATGGTGTTATGGGGGCCGCCCGGCACTGGCAAAACCACCCTGGCGCGTATGCTCGCCATCAACGCAAAAGCGGAGTTTGTGCCGCTGTCGGCGGTGTTGTGCGGCGTGAAGGACATTCGCGCAGCGGTTGAGCAGGCCGAGCAATGGAAATCGATGGGGCGTGCGACGGCGGTATTCGTCGACGAAGTGCATCGTTTCAACAAATCGCAGCAGGACGCTTTCCTGCCCCATATCGAAAACGGCACCATCACCTTCATCGGCGCCACGACCGAGAATCCGGCCTTTGAATTGAATAACGCCTTGCTGTCGCGGGTGCGGGTCTATGCGCTGCAATCGCTGCCGCCCGATGCCGTACGTCAGGTCATAGACCGCGCGCTTGCGGGTGCCGATGGCGGCACTGCGATGGCGATGGCCGAGCCCTTGCGCCAGCGCCTTGCCGAGGTCGCCGATGGCGACGCGCGGCGCGCCCTCAACCTGCTCGAACTCGCGATGTCTTTGAGTGATGGCGCCGAGATCAGCGAGCGCGCCGTTAAACAGGCGGTGGAGGGTGCGCAGATCCGCCGTTTCGATAAACGTCAGGATGATTTTTACGACCAGATGTCGGCCATGCACAAGTCGGTGCGTGGCTCCAATCCCGATGCGGCTTTGTACTGGTTCGCACGTATGCTCGACGGCGGTTGTGACCCGGCTTACATCGCGCGGCGCGTGGTGCGTATGGCCAGCGAAGACGTTGGTAATGCCGACCCGCGCGCGCTGAGTCTGGCGATTGACGCGTGGGAGGCTTTTCGCCGTATGGGGCCTCCCGAAGGAGAATTGTGTATCGCGCAGGCGCTGGTCTACTGCGCCTGCGCGCCGAAGAGCAATGCGGTCTACGCCGCCTTCAACAGCGCGATGGCGGAAGTCAAAAGCCGCGGTTCCGATCCGGTCCCGGCGCATATCCGCAACGCGCCGACCTCGCTCGCCAAGAGCATGGGCCACGGTGCCGGTTATCGTTACGACCATGATGAGCAGGGCGGTCTCGCTGCCGGCCAGACCTATTTCCCGGATGGCATGGGCGAGCGCGTGTATTACGAGCCAGTCAACCGTGGCCTCGAAATTCAGATAGCAGAAAAACTGGCGCGTATTCGCGGCAAACCCGGCGGTTGACGGCGCTTTTGCTGTGGACTCAGATCGCGGCGCGCCACCACCAGCGCGCGCTCTGCATGCCCAGCCAGGTCAGGGCCAGTGAGCCACTGAGATGAATTCCTGCGGTGGTCAAGGCCCAGCCGAACTGTCCGCGTTCGAGTAATGCCACGACCTCGGCTGAAAAAGTCGAGAAGGTCGTCAGTCCACCCAGAAATCCAGTAATGACCAGCAGGCGTACTTCGGGCGGCAAGCCCGATTTCACCGACAGGGCCACCGCTGCAACGCCAATCAGATAACCACCGCTAAGGTTGGCCGCGAGTGTTCCGAAAGGCAGAGTTGGGAACAGCGGATTGAGCGCGAGGCCGAGCCACCAGCGCAGCAGCGCACCGCAGCCGGCGCCTAAAAAAACTGCGAGCAGGGAGTTCAAGGCCATCATAAAACCAGGGCGCGTGTGTCAGGCCCGTCACGGACCGTGTGGCCAACGATTCTAACGGACTCGTTATACCGATCGACATGGGCGCACGCGGGCGGCTGCGCGGGCATCGCGCGGCACGGATTGTTATCATGCCGCGCGGACGCCACCGGTGACATCGCCGGCCTGCGCACGGCTCAGCTCAAGACCACAGGAATACCCATGCTCGACCCACAACTGTTGCGCAACCAAGTCGAAACCGTGCGTATCGCGCTCGCGCGTCGTGGTTTTGAACTCGACGTCGATACCCTCGCGCGCCTCGAAGCGGCACGTAAGCAGTACCAGACCGCGACCGAGAGTCTGCAGGCCGAGCGCAATCGACGCAGCAAGGCCATCGGCGAGGCCAAGGCGCGCGGCGAGGATATTGAAGCGGTGCGGGCCGACGTCGCACGGCTCGGTGAAGAACTGAAGTCCAACCAGACCTTGCTCGAACAGACCCAGGACGAGTTCGAGGCTTTTGCCCTCGGCCTGCCCAACCTGCTCGACAGCTCGCTGCCCGACGGTCTCAACGAAGACGACAATCGTGAAGAGCGCCGCTGGGGCACGCCGCGTGTATTCGATTTTACGCCGCGCGATCATGTCGAGTTGGGCGAGATCCTGGCCGGCATTGATTTCGACGCCGGCGCGCGCATCGCCGCTGCGCGTTTTGCGGTGTTGTCGGGCGAGGTAGCGCGCATGCAGCGCGCGCTCATTCAGTTCATGCTCGACATTCACACCCGTGAACATGGTTATCGTGAGGTCTACGTGCCGTTCCTGGTCAATGCACGCAGCATGCGCGGCACCGGCCAGTTGCCGAAGTTCAAGGAGGACCTGTTCGAGATCCCGACCCAGGGATTGTTTCTGATCCCGACCGCCGAAGTGCCGGTCACCAACCTCGTGCAGGACACCATTCTCGAAGACGCGCAGATGCCGGCGCGTTATGTCTGTCACAGCCCCTGCTTCCGCAGCGAGGCGGGTTCCTACGGCAAAGACACGCGCGGCATGATTCGACAGCATCAGTTCGAGAAAGTCGAGCTGGTGCAGATGGTGCGTCCGCAGGATTCGTGGGCCGCGCATGAGGCCTTGACCGGCCATGCTGAAGTCATTCTTAAGCGCTTGAATCTGCCCTATCGGGTCATGACCTTGTGTGCCGGCGACGTTGGATTCTCCTCGGCCAAGACCTATGACCTTGAAGTGTGGTTGCCGGCGCAGGAGCGTTATCGCGAGATCTCCTCGTGCAGCAACTTCCTCGATTTCCAGGCACGGCGCCTGAAGGCCCGCTGGCGTAATCCCGAGACTGGCAAACCCGAGTTGCTGCATACCTTGAATGGCTCGGGGCTCGCGGTCGGTCGCACCCTGATTGCAGTACTGGAAAATTATCAGCAGGCCGACGGCAGCGTGACTGTGCCCGAGTCCTTACGGCCATACATGGGCGGGCTGGAGATGCTGTCGCCGGCGCGTTAGACCAGTTTCACCAGCAACACCACGAACAGACACACCGCAACCAGCGGCAACAGGAAACTCTGCCAGTCGCCGGGTTGTGCGGCGGGGGTGTCGTTCATCATCTGCCGCGCGCGCGGCACCAGCAGCACGATCATCGCGACCAGCAGCAGGGCAGTCACAATATTCATCGCGTTCATGGCAATGTCCTTGTAGGTGCGAATTCATTCGCACACTGAACGATGCGTCGCAGGCCGTCACCAGAACATTCCGTGTGCGAATAAATCCGCACCTGGAAATCATACGGCCCCGTCATGCGGGGCCGTGTTGGGTCTGACTATCGCTGACCGTGCTCAGTCGTCGCGCGTGATACCGAGGATCTGCAGCAGGCTGACGAACAGATTGAAGATGTTCATGTAGAGCCCGATGGTGGCGAGGATGTAGTTATCGACCCCACCGTTGACCATGCGGCTGGTGTCGAACAGGATGAAACCGCTCATCAACATCACTACCGCTGCTGAAATTGCCAGCGACATCGCCGGCATGGCGAAGAAGATATTGGCCAGCGAGGCAGCCAGCACCACCAGCATGCCGACGAACAGGAAACCGCCCATGAAGTTGAAATCACGGCGGGTGGTCAGGGCATAGGCCGACAGTCCCAGAAAGATGACGCCGGTGCCGCCGAGTGCGGTGGCCACTATCTGCGGGCCCTGCGGCAGTTGCAGGTACATGGAAAGAATCGGCCCGAGCGCAAAACCGAGCAGGCCGGTGATGGCGAACACCACGCCGAGGCCGCTCGCCGATTGCGCTGTACGCGGCAGCACAAACCACATGAGCGCGAAGGCGATACCAATCGACACCAGGTAGGTGATGCGCGGCATGTTCAACATCACCGAAAGCGTGGCGGTGACGGCACTGAACAGCAAGGTCATCGACAACAAGGTGTAGGTGTTGCGGATGAGTTTGTTGGTCGTGACGACCGTCGTTCCGGCGCTGCGTATGCTGGCTATCTGAGTTGGCATAAAAATGCTCCTTGTATGTGCTGTGGTCTACGGCAAGGCGCTTCTTGAGCGCCAACTGACCGAGAGGTTAAGCCGATAATAGGGCTGGCGGATCAAATTACAACCATTTCCCCAACGACTGTGGGTGATGTTGCCCTCGGTACGCCGCACAAGGTGTGACCGCGGCCGAGGTCCGACGTTCGTTCGTCCGCCGCAACAAGCATGGACATTGCCGGCCAATGCAGCCTAAATACCGGCATGAGTCGTGCGCCGTGCACGGCTGTGCCAAGTCCGAGAGGAAGTCCTGCATGAATGCCTCCGCCACGCCCGTCGCCGCCGATGTCGAGCGCGATCTTGCGCGCATGCTGCCGGCGGTGGCCGCAGCCGAACTCGAAAAGCTGACACCGGCCGAGGCCGCCACAATTCTCAAGCATCACACCGGCAGTCCCGCAGCGCCGGTCTGGGAGCGGCTCGCGCCTGCCGTTGCGCAGCGCTGTCTGGCGGAATATTCAATAGCCGAAAGCGCCGAGGTGCTCGGCGCCATCGACCCGTCGCGGGCAGCGGCCATCATCATGCGCCTGGACGCAGACGAACAGGCGCGCCTGTTGGCAGCGGTGGGTGAGCAGGCGCGTGCCTTGATTGAACTGGTCATGAGTTTCCCGCCCGGCAGCGCCGGCGCCATCATGGACCCGCGGGTATGGCATCTGCGTGGCAGCACGCAAGTAGGGGAGGCCATCGAACGGGTGCGTCAGGTCGCGCCGGTGCCGGGTCGCTCGGCCGGTCGCCGCCTGTTCTATCTGGTCGACGAACAAGCGCGTCTGACCGGCATCGTTGAAGCCCAGGACATGATTCTCGCGCAGAGTGGTGACACGCTCGGTCAGTACGCGCGGCCAGTGCCGGCGGTCGCCGAGGTCACCATGAGCAACGAGGAAGTGGTGGACCTCATTGATCGCCACGGCTTGAGCAGCCTGCCAGTGGTGGACAGCATCGGGCGCCTGATCGGCGTGGTGCGTTACGACTCACTGGTCGCAGCGACCCGCGCCGAGGCGTCGGTCGATCTGCAGACCATCTTCGGTGCCAGCAAGGAGGAGAGCGCACTCTCGCCACCCGGCTTCGCGGTGCGCAAACGCCTGCCGTGGTTGCAGATCAATCTGGTGACGGCCTTCATGGCCGCGGCGGTGGTCGGTCTGTTCGAAGACACCATCGCCAGCAACGCGCAACTGGCGGTGCTGTTGCCGGTGGTGGCGGGACAATCGGGCAATACCGGCGCGCAGGCGCTGGCGGTCGTGATCCGCGGCCTCGCATTGCGCGAAATCAATGCCTCGCATTGGCGCAAAGTGGTCGGCAAGGAGTTTTTCGCCGCGCTCATCAACGGCATCGCCATTGCGCTCACCACCGCCGGCGGCGTGTATCTGTGGAGTCGGTCCGCGACCCTCAGCGCCATCATCGGTATCTCGATGGTACTGTCGATGGTGATCGCCGGCCTGTCCGGCGCCGCCATTCCGCTGGCCCTGACCAAACTGCGCCAAGACCCGGCGCAATCGTCATCGATAGTGCTGACCACCGTCACCGACGTGGCCGGCTTCTTCTCCTTCCTCGGCATCGCCACCATGCTGCTGCATTCGGTGTAAATGCCGTCGCGACGAATCGCCGACAAGATCTTCTGTAGGTGCGAATTCATTCGCACATTCACGGGCGCGCCATGATTTCGAACGTAACGATGCGTGGCTCCCTTGAACCGGCACCGCGCGCGATCAACACGCAAGCGTCCACAACGGCTTCCGTTTTGCTAAACTGCGTCCCTCAGGAGAGGTGGCAGAGCGGTTGATTGCACCGGTCTTGAAAGTTGGTGCATTTCAAAAATTGCCGCTTTGCGAATCAGTTGCTTGCGCGCCGAGCGGCAATAATTGGTGCCCTGTTTGGTGACTTGACGCCCTGTTTACCCTTCGAGATAGCTATCGAACTTGTCTGCGGCGTCTCGATCTAGCTTCTCCGTCACGTGTGCATAGGTGTTTGCGGTCAACGTGATCGTCGAATGGCCGAGGCGTGCGGAAATCGTTTTCAAATCGACGCCAGATTCTAACAACCAGGTTGCATGCGTGTGCCTCAAATCGTGCAGCCCTACGCCGGCGAGGCCGTGTAGCGCTGCAAGGCCGCGATAGGCGGTAGTGAGCCGGCTGGGCCTTATGTAATCGCCGTCAGGACGCGCGCAGACAAGATCGAGATTCCGTCGGTAGTCGCGTCCTACCAGCATCATAAGCTCGCGCTGATCACGTTTGTGCTCACGCAGAAGCGTCGCCGTTGACTTGGCTAGAGCAACGCTACGCGTCGAGGCTTCCGACTTTGGCGCCTTCACGTGCAGAACCTTAGCCTCATCCTCCACGAGTGTTTGCCGGACGTGAATCATCCCAGCGTCCACATCGACATCAGC
>CAMCBY010000014.1 GCA_945873015.1 Klebsiella pneumoniae | reverse complement strand
CTACGACATCGACATCGGCGGCCTGCTGATGCAGGCCATCGAAAGCCGTCTCAGCGCACGGCACTGAGCGCTGGCGCGAGGACCTCAGCCCAGGCAATTCAAGGCACATGAGCGAGGCGCTGGTCGAGTCGCAGGTGCGGCCGGACAACCGACTGCTGCTGACTATCGTGATTGCCGCCGCCGTCCACGCGATGGTGGTGTTGGGCGTGCGTTGGCCGCCGCAGGCGCCGGTCAAGTCGCGGTTTGCCGCGATGGAAGTGGTGCTGGCGCCAGCGTCCGCGCCCGCCGACGCGACCACCGCCGTACTGCCAGCGACACCCGACCCCCTCGCCAGCGATAGCAACGAACCGCCGTTGCTGGCGATGCCCGCCGTCGAGAAGCCGCAGATCAAGGCGGCTCCGCCCCCCTCTGAGGTGCCGCCCAAGCCGCCCACGCCAGCGCGGGTCACGGCCAAACCGGTCGCCAAACCCGTCGACAAACCGATAGCGCCGAAAGCGGTGACCACCGAACCATCACCGACCGACGCCAGCCCGCCGCCCGCGGCGAACGAAACCGCACCGGCGCCGCTGCCCAGCGCCGCGCAATTGATCGAGCGTTCGCTCGCGATGGCGGCTACCGGAGCGGGGCTGCTGGAAGAAAAAACCGTCAGTGGTCAGTCGCTCAGCGAGCGCACGCTGTACATCAAGAACAATACCCGCGACTGGAGCGAGATAGCCTACTCCGAGGCGCTGCGACGCAAGGCGAAACGTTTCGGTGAATTGCTCGAACGCGACGCACCTCCCGGCCGTGTTGGTCTGGATGTGGCGGTGGCGAGCGACGGCAGCCTGGTCAGCGTCACCATCACGCATACATCGGGCATCGAAGCGACCGACGCCAAGGCCGTGCACATCATCGAGAAAGCCGCGCCCTACGGGCAACTGCCGCCCGAGATGGCGAAAAAATACGACGTCGCCCACGTCGAGTTCACCATGAACATCACGCAGGACGAGGGCTTTTCGAGTGGCCAGTAGCGCACCCGCGCTGCGTCAGGCGACACGCCCGAGCGACTTCAACGGCGACGAGCGCCTCGCGCTCACCATCGTGGTCGCGATCATGCTGCACGCCATGGTGCTGCTGGGGGTGAGTTTCGCGCCCGAACCCAACGCGCCGTCGCGCTTTGAATCGATGGAAGTGATTCTAGTCGCCGAACGTTCCGCCAAAGCGCCCAAGGATGCCAAGCTGCTGGCCCAGACCAACCTCGAAGGCGGCGGCGACAGCCGCGACGATGTGCGTCCGAGCGCGCCAGTCAAAGCGCCGCTGCCGGCGCCCAGGGCCGCAGTTGCCAGCACCCCACCGCCGCCGACCCAGGCTCAGCCCACGCCGCCGGTGGCGCAACCCGCACCCGCCCCGGCGCGCGAGGGCCGCACCCAGGTCAAAGATCATCTCGCACGCGTCGCCGAACGCGGTGAACTCCCCTTACCCAGCAAAAGCCCGACCCGTCCGACCCAGATCAAACCCGACGCGCCGCCCGAGCCGCAGCCCGACCCACAGCCACCGGCAGATCACGAACCGCTTCCGGCGGGCGCGCAACAGTTGGTGCATTCCTTTGCAATTGCCAATCTGTCGGCCGAAATCCAGGAAAAACTCGAAAGCCGCGCCAAACGGCCGCGACGTAAATACGTGTCGTCCACCACCCAGGAATACCGCTACGCCGCCTACATGGAAGCGTGGCGCGCCAAGGTCGAACGCATCGGCAATATCAACTACCCGGAGGAAGCGCGCCGACGGCGCATCTCCGGCACGGTGATGCTGGACGTGGCCGTCAGACACGACGGCAGTGTCGCCGACATCAGCGTCCGCAAGTCGTCCGGCATCACCTTGCTCGACGACGCCGCAGTGCGCAGCGTGCATCTGGCCGCGCCCTATGATCCGCTGCCGGCCGAGATCCGTAGTGAGGTCGACGAATTACACGTCACCCGCACCTGGAAGTTTTACGACAAAGCCAACGTGGCGGTCTCGCGCTGAGCCCGGCGCCCGGCTTGTAAGCACCCGGCGCGGCAGGAATACTGGCGCCATGCAACACTTCAATCTCACTGATCATTTTCTGATTGCGATGCCGCAGCTCGAAGATCCGAACTTCGTGCGCTCGGTCACCTATATCTGCGCGCACAACGAAGAAGGCGCGATGGGTATCGTCATCAACCGGCCGCTGGATATGGCCTTGGCCGAAGTGCTGACGCAGATGGAACTGGCCGCCAACGACCCACTGATCGGCGAGTTGCCGGTCTATCTCGGCGGTCCGGTGCACACCGACCGTGGTTTTGTCCTGCACCGTCCGGTGCACCACTGGAATTCGACCATCGCCGTCACCGCCGAAGTCGCGGTCTCGACCTCGCGCGACATCCTCGAAGCCATCGCGCGCGGCGAGGGTCCGCGCGATGCGCTGGTGGCGCTCGGCTATGCCGGCTGGGGCGCGGGACAACTGGAAAACGAGATGGCGCAAAACGCCTGGTTGTCGGGCCCGGCCGATCTAGACATCGTGTTCAAAACGCCGGCCGAACTGCGTTGGCAACAGGCCGCAGCGCGACTCGGCATCGATCTCGCTTCGATTTCCCACGACGTCGGCCACGCTTGAGCACCATTACCGCGCTCGGTTTCGATTATGGCGAGCGCCGCATCGGCGTCGCCGTCGGCCAGAGTCTGACTCGCACCGCCCAGGCGCTGGTGACGCTGCAGGTGCGTAACGGTCAGATCGACTGGCCGGCGATAGCCCAACTGATAGCCGAGTGGCACCCGCAGCAACTGGTGCTCGGACTGCCCACCAGTGATGATGGCCAGCCCCATGCCAACGCTGAACCGATCGCGCGTTTCGCGCGCCGTTTACACGGCCGCTTTCAACTGCCGGTCGCGTTTGTCGATGAACGTTTGTCGTCGTATGCTGCCAGCGAGGACCCGGATACCCGGCGCGTTGGTCTGGACGCGGTGGCGGCTCGGCTGATACTCGAAACATGGCTGGCCGGGTGCTGACGGGTATCCCTGACACGAGCCGGCGCGATTAAACGCCGTCCACCAGCAGATTCCACGCATCTCCCAAGCTGCGGCGCCGGCCGCCACCCCCAATACCATGCACGAACTCGAACAACTCGACGTCGAAACGCTGATAGCCGATATCGCGGCGCGCCTCAAAAAACGTATCCAGGATCACAATCTCGCCAATGTGGCGCTGGTCGGCATCCGCACCGGCGGCGTGTGGCTGGCCCAGCGGCTGCAGAAAAAACTCAAACTGGCGGGGCCGATAGGCGAATTGAACATTGCGTTTTATCGCGACGACTTCAGCCGCATCGGCATGCATCCAACCGTCGAACCCTCGGCGCTGCCGTTTGACGTCGATGACCGTCATCTGATTCTGGTCGATGACATTCTCTACACCGGCCGCACCATCCGTGCGGCCATGAATGAAATCTTCGACTACGGCCGACCGCGCTCAATCAGCCTGGTGGTGTTAATCGATCGCGGCGGACGCGAGTTGCCGATAGACGCGAACGTGTATGGTGCACGCACCACCCTGCCTCCGGGTCAGCATGTTAAACTGCTCGGACCCGATCCCCTGCGACTCGAAATTGGCGCGACCAAGTCATGACCAGCGAAGGCGGCCGCTTGCCCGGCGCAAACATGTCGAATAAGGCGCGCGAGCACGCTCAGCGCATCATGCTGCTTGTGGCCGCATGACGACGGACAACATTCAACTCGACAGCCAGGGGCGCTTGAAGCATTTCCTGACTACTGAGCATCTGCCGCGCAGCCTGCTCACCGCCATTCTCGACAACGCTGAACGTTTCACCGTGGTCGGCGACCGGGCGGTCAAAAAAGTGCCCCTGTTGCGCGGCAAGACCGTGGTCAACCTGTTCTTTGAGCCGAGCACGCGCACCCGCACCACGTTTGAACTCGCGGCCAAACGCCTGTCGGCCGACGTCATGAATCTCAACATCGAGGCGAGTGCCGCCAAAAAAGGCGAGTCGCTGGCCGACACCCTGCGCACCCTCGAAGCGATGCAGACCGACATGTTTGTGGTGCGCCATCACGAATCCGGCGCGCCGGAATTCATCGCCCGTCAGGTCGGGCCCGAGGTCAGCGTCATCAATGCCGGCGACGGCCGTCATGCGCACCCGACCCAGGCCATGCTCGACATGTTCACCATCCGCCGCCACAAGCGCGACTTCACCAAACTCAAAGTCGCGATCGTCGGCGACGTCGCCCATTCGCGGGTGGCGCGCTCGGAGATCCATGCCTTGATCACCCTTGGTGTGCCGGAGATCCGGGTGGTCGGGCCCAAGACCCTGCTGCCACGCGGTATCGAAGCCCTGGGCGTCGATGTGCACCATTCGCTCGAGACCGGCCTCGCCGGCGTCGATGTGGTGATGATGCTGCGCCTGCAACAGGAGCGCATGCAGAGCGCGCTGTTGCCTAGTGGTCACGAATACTTTCACACCTTTGGCCTCACGCCGGCGCGTTTGAAGCGCGCCAAACCCGACGCCATCGTCATGCATCCCGGCCCCATCAACCGCGGCGTCGAAATCGATTCGGCGGTGGCCGATGGCAAACAGTCGGTGATCCTGCAGCAGGTCACCCACGGCATCGCGGTGCGTATGGCGGTGATGTCGATGGCGATGGGCACAGCGGCGCAGGCCTCATGAAGTCCGCAGCATGAAAATCACCATCAGTGGCGGTCGGGTCATCGACCCGGTCAGCCAGCGCGACGAAGTGGTCGATGTGTTCATCGACGGCGACACCATCATCGGCCTCGGCCGCACGCCGGCGGGTTTCAAGCCCGCACGCGTGATTGAGGCCAAAGGCGCCGTGGTGTGCCCGGGTTTTACCGAAGTCGGCGCGCGCCTGCGCGAACCCGGTGCCGAACACAAAGCGACCATCGCGAGCGAACTCGAAGCGGCGGCAGCCAGCGGATTCACCACCGTATGCTGCATGCCGGACACCAATCCGGTCATTGACACCCCGGCGGTGGTCGAACTCGTCAACCAGCGCGCGCGCGGTGTGCGCGGTGCGCGGGTACGCTGCATCGGCGCTCTGACCCAGGACCTCGGCGGTTCGGTGCTGGCCGAGATGGCGGCACTGAAAGAAATCGGCTGCGTGGGTGTGGCCAATGCCGGGCACGCGCTGCGCGACAGCAATGTTCTCAAGAACGCGCTGGCCTATGCAGCGACCCTCGATTTGACCGTGTTCCTTGATGCCGAAGACCCGTGGCTGTCGGCCCAGGGCTGCATGCATGAAGGTGCGGTCAGCACCCGCCTCGGCCTGCCGGGTATCCCGGCCGCCGCCGAACTGATTGGTTTAGGGCGCGATCTGGTACTGCTCGAAGACAGTGGCGCGCGCGCCCATTTCCGTACCCTGACCTGCGGCCGCTCGATTAAATACGTCAATAACGCACGCAAGACCGGCCTCGACGTCAGCGCCAGTGTCGGCATCGCGCATCTGACCCTGACCGACGAAGACATTGCCCGTTTCGACGGCCTGTTCCACGTGCGCCCGCCGCTGCGCACACGCCGTGACCGCGCACGCCTGATACGTGGCCTGGCCGAGGGCCAGATTGAAGTCTTGACCGCCCATCATGAGCCGCACGATGCGGATGCCAAGGCCGGCCCTTTCGGCGCGACCGCGGCGGGCATATCGGGGCTCGACAGCTTCCTGCCGTCGATGCTCGGTCTGGTCGAGTCCGGTCATCTCGATATGCTGCGCGCCATCGATGCCGCCGCCGTGCAACCGGCACGGGTGATTGGTAACGCGCCCGCCAGCATCGCGGTCGACGCGGTGGCGGACATCTGTATTTTTGATCCCAACGAAAGCTGGGAGCTCAGCGCCGACACCATGCACAGCCGCGGCAAGAACACGCCGCTGCTCGGGCGCAACATGCGCGGCCGCGTGCTGGCGACCCTGGTGGGTGGCCGCGTCGTCTATGAGCGCAAGGATTGAGATGGCC
Organism: Klebsiella pneumoniae; assembly: GCA_945873015.1. Classification (GTDB taxonomy): domain Bacteria; phylum Pseudomonadota; class Gammaproteobacteria; genus JADJYF01. The sequence goes on along the minus strand of CAMCBY010000014.1, from coordinate 18,227 downwards.
GACACCGCCCCCATCGCGCGTCCCCATCGCGGCACAATTTCTCTGGCCGATGCCACTATTGTTGCGGTCGAACACTTCGCCGGTGCGCAGCATTATCTGCGTCTTGAATGTCCGAGCATCGCCGCACGCGCCCTGCCCGGCAGCTTCGTGCATCTGAAATGCGATAAGGAATTGCCCATGCGCCGACCGATGTCGGTGATGCGGGTGTCGGCACGCGAGGGCTGGCTGGATGTGCTGTACAAAGCCCACGGCTACGGCAGCGGCCTGCTCGCGACGCGGGTGGTGGGGGAAACCCTGAGTGTCATGGGCCCTATCGGCCAATCCTTCAAGCTCGACAGTTATCGGCCGCGACCGCTGCTCATCGGTGGCGGTGTCGGCATGCCGCCGATGCTGTTCCTGGCCGAGCACATGCGCGCCGCCGCGCCGACCATCAAGCCGCTGGTATTGCTGGGCTCGGAAGTACCCTTCCCGTTCAGCGCACGGCCCTCGACCATCATGGTGCCCGGCCTGCCGGCCCATGTGATTGCCGCCGTGCCGCTGCTCGAGGACTGGCACATCGCCTCGCGCCTCGCGAGTCTGGCCGGTTTTGCCGGTTGCCACGAGGGTTATGTCACCGAGCTCGCGCGCCAGTGGATCACGACCAGCGGTGTGGCGCGCGACGACATCGAAATCTTTGCCTGCGGGCCGACCCCGATGCTGCGGGCGGTACAAACGCTCGCCGCCGAGTTTGCACTGCCCTGTCAGATCTCGCTCGAGGAATACATGGCCTGCGCGGTCGGCGGCTGTGCCGGCTGCACGGTCAAGGTCGAGACCGCCAATGGTCCGGCGATGAAGCGGGTCTGTGTCGACGGGCCCGTGTTTGAGGCGAGTACGGTGGTTTTTACGGCCTGACCCCGGGCGCGGCGCCTTAGTCCCCCAGCCCGCGCAATCCCTTCGCGACCAAAGCCTGCTCCAGCGCTTCGCGGTCAAAACCGACAAAAGTCTCATCTCGAAATATAAGGATCGGAATGACCTTCACGGCCTGGGTTTCAAAACGGCGTCTACCCTCGGCATCGGTCTCGATGTCGTACTCGCAGTGTTTGATGTGCTCACCCTGCATATAGCGCCGCGCCTGGCGGCAGTAACCGCACCATGAGGCGCTCAGCATCACCACCGTGTCGGCATCGGGTGTGAGGTCGCGCCCGCAGCGTATCGGCGCGTGTGAGTGGTTACTGACCATCTGCAGCATGGCCCACGCGCCGATCACCACCAGCAGCGTATAGGTCGGCCAATTCTTGCGGCGACTGGGCGCGGCCGGCTCAGCCACCGTAGTCCCATTCGAAGCGCGCCAGGTCGATGCGGCCGACCGCGTCGAACGCGACGCCTTCCACGGCCAGCCGGTCGTACTGCTCGTGACTGAATTCGCGCGCGCCGCGCGGGCTGATAGTGCCTTTGACGTTGACCACCCGGTGCCAGGGCACATCCGCACCCGGCGGCAAGGCCGCCAGCGCATAACCGACCTGACGCGCGCCGCTCGGCCCTTCGATGTGGGCGAGCGCGGCAATCTGCTTATAGGTCGCCACACGACCGCGAGGAATGGCGCTCACCACCGCCCATACCCGCGCGTTGCGTCCGATGGTTTCGCTCATGCCGGAAAACCGCGCGAGGCCATCAACAGCGCGAGACCTGCTCAACGCGCGGCGGGTCGGACAATTCCACCCGCACACCGTGGCGCGCACCCTGGCGCGGCTTCAAACACATGAGTACGGTGCGCTTTGCGACCCATACGAGGCCAATCTGGTCGCCGGAGAAGGGCGTGCCGTCGTTGGCAAGCTCGGTGCTGACCAGCGGCGCACCGGCGGCCATGCCGCGTGGAATGAGATAGAGATGGATGACATGCGGGTCGCCGCTACCGGCGGCCGGGGTCATGGTCAGGCGCAGCATGGAGTCGCCATCCGGGGTGGCGAACTCGCTCAAACTTTGTTCCGGTGCCTGGCCGCAGGCGGCAAGCAGTGCCAACAACGCGGCGCCGCTGCGGCTCCGTCCACGCGGCGCGGTCATGGTGGTGGCTTGAGCACTTGTTTACGCTCCGCCTCGTAGTCTTGGTAGCGGCTGCGGTCCGGATGTTGGCTATCACCGCACTGGCTGGCGCGTGCCTCGGCGTCATCCCGATTGGCGCCCGCCTGCTGGCAGGCATAGTTATCGCCGGCGTCGTAGAGCAACTGCTGCCAGGGAGCTGTGCTGCAGGCGGCGAGGCACAAATACAGCACGCCGAGCAGCGCACTGCGCGACACAACAGATGCTCTCAGGGGCAACAACTCGTTACTCATGCCGGCTGGTCCGGATAGGTCGCATGCTGCGGCAATGGGTCATGGATGACGAACCACGGTGCCTTGGAGTCAACGAAGATGTGGTACTCGGGTTTCAACATCGGCTCGTCGTCGAGTGCGCCCGCCGCCACCCACAACAAGTCGGGATAGTCGTGCATCACGAACAGCAACTTGCCGCCGCAATCGGCGCAGAAGCGCCGTTCAACACCGGGCGAGGAGGAAAAGCTTCGAATGTGTGCAAGCCCCTGCTGCAGCACAAAACCTTCGCACGCGATTTCGATATAGGTGGCGAAGGCTGTGCCGTGATGTTTGCGGCACAGGCCACAATGGCAGTGACCCATCGCCAGCGGCGGCGTGGTGAGCACAAAACGCACCGCGCCACACAGACAACTACCGCGTAGGCCCTCAGCGGGCGCGCTCATGGCGCGCGTCGAGAAAATCGACCCACGCTTCCCAGCGTTTGGTATCCGAGGGGAACTTGGGATGGTCGAAACGCGCGATCACAACGTGCTCAGGCCCGGCGCGGTAGGCGATGGCGGCGACAAAGATGAGGCCATCCTTGTAGGCCTGACGCTGTTCGTCGGGCACGGTCTTGTGGGGCGTATCGGACCACAGCGCGCCGGCGCGCAGCGGCGCTATCCAGTTCTCGGCGTGATTGGCAGTGGTGCCACGCAGGGTGCAGAAATACAGACTGCCGTTCAGTTTGTCGCCCGGGTCGAACGCCAGGTCATAGTTATCGACGATGACGGCGTTGCTGTACTCGGCCGGCACGCTGTTTAATTGCGCGCTCATGATGTGATGCTCCCGTGGACCATGCTGCAGCAGGCGTACCGCAGCGATGGGACGGAAGCTAACCCAGGCGCCACCCCTAATCAATCCTCGATAGTCAGGGTTTCAGCGCGACTTGGACAAAAGACAAGAAGTGATCATTGGCATCGATGAGATTGTGCTCGAGGTGTCGCTGCAACACTCAGGCGAGCGCCGCGGCCTCGCTCCACGCCAGCGCCGGGAAACGCTCGACACCTTCCGACAGGAACTCGCCCTCACTGTCGATGCACACACAATGTCGGCGTGTGATGCGCCAGCCGGCCGGCGTCAAGGCAAAGGTGTCGTGGTAGGAACCGCGCACTTCCCAGCGCGTCAGTGTGCCTTCCGGCAGGCGCTGCAGGTGGGTGGCGATGACGCGCGCACTGGCGTGTGCGCTTTTGCCGTGCACCTCGATCATCGGATTGGCAATCATATGATTGGTCCAATAGCACAGATCGAGGAACTGGCTGAACGCGGCAACCGCATCAGCGCCGCTGCAATCGAACACATGGCCTGACACTTCGTAATGCAGGGCGGCGTTAGGCGTGAACACCTGCTCAAGATATTCGAAGCGCTTCTCGTCGAGCGCACGCGCATAGGTGGCGTAGTTATGCGAGATGGCAATGTAGGCGTCGTGGTCCATGGGTACTTCCCGGGCTGGGCGACACCGCGTGTCGCGTCGGCGCCAGTGTAGGCGTCAGGCGCGCTTGCGCAAAGCGCGCGCCGCGGGCCGGAAACTCACAACGTGCGCGGCAAGACCAGCCACGCTTGTAGCGCCGGACGCTGCCATTGTGCGCGGGCATAGTCGGCGATACGCGGCGGCAGATCGTCGCCGTTGTTCAACAGACGTTGCAGCATGAGCGCGATATCGGTGTCGACCAGCGACCAGCCATCGAATACCTCGCTGGCGCCTGGCGGCAACACCGCCTCCAGCAACGCGCACAGACGGGCCGCGTCGTCCCGCGCCGCCGCCGGCAGCGGTGTAGTGAGTGGTGGTCCGAACACCGCGGTGGTGGGGCGCGCCTCGCGCAGGGCACCGAGATCGCTGCGCAACCAGGCCTGGATCTGACGCGCGCGCGCCCGTTGCTGCGCGTGCGCGGGATAGAGGGCCCGATAACCGGGCGCTGGCAACAGTTCGTCAAGGTATTCGGCGATTGCCGACGACTCGCTGAGATGGAACTCGCCATGACTCAACATCGGCACGCGGCAAGTCAGCGAATCGCGCGCGTAGTGCGCCTCGCGTTGTTCGGCGGCACGCAGGTCGACATGCCGCAATTCAAACGGCACGCCCTTCTCGTACAGCGCGACATAGGCCGACATCGCATAGGGACTGACGTGACGGGCGTCGACATAGAGCAGGAACTGGGCGGTGGACATGGCGCAGGCGCTCCTTGCGCGCGAAATGCTGGCGGCGAATGAATGAGCGGCGCGGCCCTCAGGGCAGCACGGTGGTGCAATTGGAAGTGCAGCGCGCGACTTCGGTCTTGAGCCGCGCGTAGAGGCGGTCGCAGGCGCCGCGCCGGGATTCGCACAAGACCCGCGTCACCAGGGTCGGATTGCCGTTCTTCTGCACGATGTCGCGGCGCACGACGGTCGGATAAGCCGGGTGTCCCTGCGGTGCAAAAGTCCAGGTCGTGAAATTATCGCCGCCCTGGTCGGTGACGATAGTCCAGCCACGGTGGTCGGCCGTTTCGACCGCGGGTTTGGCGGCAAGCGCCTTGCGCGCCGCACTCACCGAGACATACCCAATGCCGCTGACCGTGGTCTGGGCAGCGGTCAGGGTCGGCAGCACGGCAAGCAGCGCAGCGAACACGAACGAGCGACGATGACAAAGATGGCGCATGGCGTGGTCCCGGGCCGGCACGGACAAGATAGGCTGGCTATATTGCTGGCAAGCATAGCCGCTTTTGGCGGCGACGCAGAATGCGCGGCTCAGGGTCGCGCCGGCGCTTTTATCTGGCGCTCGTGCAGCGCACTGAACAGCACTAGCGCGACACTTGCACCGATGAGAGCGCAGAACATATCCCACTGGGTGTCCCACACGTCGCCCTGGGTGCCGAGGAACTGCTCGGCGCCCTGCCCCATGATCAGCGCCGCGGCCCACTCTATCAACTCGTAGCAGGCACTCACTGCCAGCACAATGGCAATACAGATAAAGGCCAGCATGCGTCGACCACGGACGTAATCGCCGCGCAGCAGAATCTCGCGCGCCACCATCACCGGCACCAGGCCCTGGAACAGATGGCCGATACGGTCATAGGGATTGCGCTCGAGCCCCAGCCATTGCGCGATTTCGAAACCCAGCGGCACGCGCGCATAGGTGTAGGCCCCGCCCAGCATGAGCACGCAGGCGTGGACGAAGATCAGCAGATAGAGCAGCGTGGTCAGAGGCATGCGGCGATAGGTCGCCGCCATCAGCGGCAGCGCAATCATGACCGGCATGACCTCCATCAGCCAGGTCAGGCGGTCATGGGGATGGAGACCCGACCACACCAACAGGGCGACCAGCGCGGCGGCCGCGAGCAGCAGGGCCCGCTTGCGCGGGCGGCCGCCCTCAAGCGCGGTCATGGCGCGCCAGGCGATGCTCAAGGTGGCGCTTCACGTCCGGCCATTCGCTCGCAAGAATGCTGTACATCACCGTATCGCGCACCGTGCCGTCGCGACGCGGCGCGTGATGGCGAATGACACCGTCGCGTTTTGCGCCAAGGGCTTCGATGGCACGCTGCGAACGAAAATTGAAATTATCGGTGCGCAGGCCCACCACCGCACAATCGAGCTGTTCAAAAGCATGGCTGAGCAGCAGCAGTTTGCACACCGTGTTGAGTTCCGTGCGCTGACGGCGCTCGGCATAGAAGGTGTAACCAATCTCGACGCGTGACGCGCCCGCGATGATGTCGTGATAACGGCTGCTACCCAGCACTTCGCCGCTGCGCCCATCACACACCACCCACGGCAGCATATGGCCGTCAGCTTGTCCGGCCAGCGCGGTCGCAATGTATTGTTCGGTCTGCGCGGGTTCCGGCACCGAGGTGAACCACAATTCCCACAGACGACCGTCGGCCGCCGCCGCCCTCAAACCGTCGGCGTGGTCAGCGCGCATTGGCACCAGACGCACATCGCGCATGGCAAGTTCGATGGCTTGAGGGGATTTCATCGCGGTGGTACTCCTGCCTGACGAGCCGCGCGTCACTCGTAGCGCCGGCCGTTCAATTCCAGATAACCGCCGGCGTGTTTGCCGCGCGGGTCGTGGTGGGTCCAGTGTAAGACCCCACCTCGTTCGTTCCACTCGTATTCGCCGCCAAACCGCAGTCGGTCGCCGACCTTGAGCGCATCGATGCGCGGCGCGAGATCGATATTGTGCGCGACCAGCAAGGTCGCGCCTGAAGCCAGGCGCAGCAAAAAGCGCTGGTGGCGACTGCCGCGATTATCGTCAGACAAGAGTTTGATGACCTCACCCTCGCCCTCGATGGCGACATCACTTTGTCGCGCCGCAAATGCAGCCGCCACCGCCTCATCGGCATTGCCGACCTGCGCTGCCGGCGCAGACGGCGAGTCGACGAACGGTAGTTGGCCCTGGCCAAAGCCGTAGGCGAGCACCAAAGCCAACACGATACTGAACAGGCGGCCGCCCGCTTGCGGGAATTTCATGAACGATGAACCTTCGTTTGCACCGCTCGGCGACTTATCGGTGCCGCGTCACAGCGCGCGCAAGCGTGTCGCCTTGGCGCGTCCGCTCGCCATCCGCCGCGCACCGCGCACAGACCACACAAACAGCACGGCAAACACCAGGTCACCGCTCGCAATCAGCACCCCGACACCGCTCGCCGCGCCGACCAGCCACAGGATACACACCAGCAAAAACGCGCTGGCCTTGCCTATCGCACCGAACAGCAGCATCGGACGGTCGATCACCGCCTGCTGTGCAAGCCACAGGTAGGCGCCGCCAAACAACAGGACGAACAGCGCGGTCATCGCCCGGTAGGCGCCCGGCACCGCGGGCGGCAGCCCGGCGAGCTGTCCGAAATAGGAAGCGGGAAAGGCGAACAACAGTGCGCCCAATAAATTGAATATCGCCGCGGCCCACAGCGCACGACGCAGGACGGTGTCTCGATTCATTGGCGCCTGGCAGCCCTCGCGTTGAGATCAGGCGCTGGCCGCCGGTCAGGATGACAGCGGCGGCGCGCATGATCCGGTACGCATAGGCTGAACCATAACGCCCCGTCCGATGGCTGCCAAGCGCAATACACGCGCAGTGCACAGCTGCGCCCGCTTTGTTGTCATGCTTGCATTGTGGGTCTGGCGCAGCAAGACGCCCTGTCGAGCACGCTCAAGTCGGGCTAAGGCAGCAGTTCAATCAATCATTGGCGAGGATCACGTTCCGCACCAGTGGATAGATCTGTCCCTGCCAGCGCCGACCGCTGAACACGCCGTAATGGCCGACGCCGGCCTGCATGTGGTGGCGCTTGCGATTCGGCCACAACGCGCTGCACAGCTCCTGTGCGGCGAGGGTCTGGCCGACCGAACAGATGTCGTCGTTTTCGCCTTCGACCGTCAGCAATGCGGTGCGGCGGATCGCACGTGGCTCGACCAGCGTGCCGCGCCATTCGAGTTTGCCGAGCGGCAAGGCGTATTCCTGAAAAATCTGGCTGACGGTTTCGAGATAGAACTCGGCCGGCAAATCGAGCACCGCGAAGTATTCGTCATAGAAAGTCTTGGTAGTGTGCGCTTCCTGGTCCTTGCCCTGCACCAGCGCCGCGTAGAGGTCGAGATGAGCCTTCACATGGCGGCTGAGATTCATCGACATAAACGCGCCTAGCTGCACGAAACCCGGATACACGCGTCGTCCGGCGCCGGGGTGGGGCGCGGGCACGGTGGCAATCAGATTACGCTCGAACCACTCAATGGGTTTGCTGGTTGCAAGCTCGTTGACCTTGGTCGGATTGAGCCGCGTGTCTATCGGTCCGGCCATGAGGGTCATGGTGCGCGGCTGCGCGGGATTGTTGTCCTGCGCCATCAAGGCGGTCGCCGCGAGCACCGCCACACACGGCTGGCACACCCCGATGATATGGGCGCCAGGTCCGAGGAATTCGAGAAAACGCACGATATGTTCGACGTATTCATCGAGCCCGAAGCGCCCGTCGGCGAGACTCACATCACGCGCGTTGTGCCAGTCAGTGATGTAGACGTCATGGTCCGGCAACAGGGTATTGACCGTATCGCGCAGCAGAGTCGCAAAGTGGCCCGACAAGGGCGCTACCAGCAGCACCCGCGGCTGCTCGATATCATTATCTTTGCGAAAGCGCAGCAGCGTGCCAAACGGCGTGACCTGCACCGCTTCTTCGCTGACACCATACTCGCGCCCGTCGATGTTCACGCTTGGAATACGGAACGACGGTCGATGGTGACTCAAGCCGGCGCGGGTCAACATCTCACAGCTGGCCTTGATGCTGCGGATGTAAAGATTGTCGGTTTTGAACGGTGAATGCTCGAACGACGCCAGCGCGTGGCCGGCAAGCGTACGCAGCGGCGCCATGAAGTCCGACTGCGATTGATAGGCTCGATAAATCATGCGTTGTCCATGGCCCTGGTCAGCGGTTACGTGTCACGCGGCGCGCGCGTGAAGACAGCGATCTCGCGGACATCATTGCCGCGCATCGTGCCACTTCCTCATTGCGTCATCATGCGCTGAGAGTATCATCGAATCCAAGCGCCTCACGCGCAGATTTTCAGATTCGAAACGAAACACGCGATCGCGGTTAAGCAGGCGACATTGATGAGTGAAACGAGTCTCACGATCAGCAGCAAGAACTACTCATCGTGGTCATTGCGCGGCTGGCTGCTGTGCAAGATGGCCGGCTTGAAGTTTGTCGAGAAGACCATGCCGAGCGACGATCCTTCGACCCGCGCCGAACTGCTGCTGTTGTCGCCGTCGTTTTTGGTGCCTTGTTTGCGACATGATGGTGCGACGGTATGGGACACGCTCGCGATCGCTGAATACCTGCATGAACTGAAACCGGCGGCGGGCCTGTTGCCGGAAGACCGGATCGCGCGCGCGCATTGCCGGTCGGTATGTGGCGAAATGCATTCGGGCTTTACCAATCTGCGCGCTGCTTTGCCCATGAATCTTAAAGCGCATCATGCGGGCTTCAAGATCTGGGCCGGCGCCCAGGCCGACATCGACCGCGTGCTTGAGATCTGGCGCGACTGTTTTGCCAAGTACAAAGGGCCTTACCTTTTCGGCACATTGACCATGGCCGACGCCATGTACGCACCGGTATGCGCCCGCTTCCGCACCTATGACGTGCAGCTTGATGCCGAGTGCGCAGCCTTTCGCGACCGCATGCTGTCGCACAAACTCATGAAGGAATGGCTGAGCGGGGCGCTGGCCGAGCCCGACGAAGTCGAGGAACTCGACGCAGAGTTCTAAGCGCCACGGAGCCGCATGGCGAAGGCCGTCGGTGACGGCCGCCCGCTAGCGGCTCGCGCAGTAGGCGCGCCAACCACCATAAGCGGTGATCTCGCGCTGGCCTGCGCACAGCCACGCCTCGCCCAGCACGCCGAGCAGATATTCGCCGCCCGCAATCTCAACCTTGCCGATACACAAACCTGGCGGTTCCTGCAGCAGCACTACCGCGAGTCCTGCCGCCGGCACACGCCAGATCTCGAGCGCGACCGAGGTGCCACCGCTATCCACCCGCTGCATGGCCGGATGGCGGTCGTTTATCGACCACAGTCGGTAGTGTGGCGTAGTCGAGTCCTCGCGCACAAAACTCGCGCCGACCGCAATCATATTGGGATTGAGTTCGAGGCCACGCATGAGGGTGCCGTTCACGGCCAACAACTGACTGGTATCCTCGCTCATGACAGCCCCGGCGCAGTAATGAAGCGCACAGGCTTCTCATAGACCACAAGCACGATACAACCCTGTTCGCTGGTGACACTGTGGGCGGTGCCGGGGCGGTTGATGATCAAAGTGCCAGCGCGCGCGCAACCATGTTCGTCGCTCTGCGCACCATCCAAGACCAGAATGTGTTCATAACCTTGGTGTTCATGCCACGGCACCTCGCCACCGGCCTGATAACGCAACAGCACGGCGCCGGCGCCGCTTTCGCCATCGCCATACAAACGATGCACGTCGATGCGCTCGCGAAACGGTGACCAGGCGAGGTGCTCGTGCCACTCGGCGATGGTATAGAGCGCTGGCAGTGCAATCGGCGACAGCGCGTTGAAGTCTTGCATGGTGGGCTCGATGGTCTGGGCGAGATGCGGTCTCACACTGGATGGGCGGCAGATTTCTCCGCCAGGGAAGGCACGGCTTGCGGTGCCGGTGCGGTCAAACGCGCGGCGGCCAACAGCATCATCGCCACCACCAGATAACTCGATGCTACCAGCGGAGTCTGGGCAATGCCGATACGTTCGCCATGCATGAAGCCGAAAAACGTCAGTGCGGCACCGGCGGCCGCGAATGCTGCGGCATTGTTGAACTTGCGATCGATAATCAAGGCCGCCACCGCACCCAATACCAGACCGCCCAGAATCGACCCGCCGCCCAGCACCTGCAGGCCGTGATAAAGCACACCTTCGTTCTTCATCTTGGCGGTCAACGCCGCGAGTTGTTCGGCATCGAGCGTCGCGACGATAGTGCCGGCCGCCGCCAGCGCGCCGTTGATCAAAGTGGTGGCCCAGCTGGCGAGATGCGGGGTCAGCGCCAGCACCACCGCCGGGGCATGGCTGTGGGGTGTTTCCTGGAAAGCCTGCGAGCCTATCAACATGCCGATGTAGAGCAGGATGGGCAGAATCGCGACGCTTGGAATCAAGGCCAGCATGACCGCGATAGTACCGAACCAACACAGCAGGATGACCATAAGCCCGGTCGCCGCCGAGTAGCCGATACGCCCACCCATCGCCTTCCAGCCGGGATGCCCGATATAGACCGCATTGATGAAAGGATTACCGAGCAGACAGCCGACCAGACTCACCGCACCATCGGCGGTCAGCACTCGGGTGGTCGGGAAGTTGTCGCCGGCGACGGCCGCGCTCTCGACATTGTCGATGGCCTCCACCAGGTCGTAGATGCCGAACGGGATCGCGGTCACCAGCAGAATGCCGAGAAACTCAAAGCCGCCGAACACATGACCGAAAGCCGGCAGCGGCACATGAAAACCAAAACCGGCGACGGACGCCACCAGCGCATCGAGCGTCATGCCGCCGTAGTTGAGGCCAAGTGCGGTTGAGCCCCAGGCGATCAAGGTGCCGGCCGCGATCGCGACCAGCCCAGCGGGCACGCCGCGATAACGCACACCGCCAAACCAGCTCAGCAAAATGATCACGAAGCAGGTGATGCCTATCAGTGGGGTCATGAACATTTCAAGCGCCGGCCGCATCGAAATGAAAGTCACCGACACCCCCGCAAGCGTGCCGAGCAGGGCCGCGCGTGGCGTCACACGGCGAATCCAGTTGCCGACAAAGCCGCCGGCCATCAGCACAAAGCTTTGCAGAAACACCCAGGTCAGGCCCGCTTCCCAGCCTTTTATCGGGTCACCGGTCTTGAGGCTGATAGGCAACATGACGACAAAGGTGACGATGAACATATGCGGCACGCTGATGCCGGAAGGCAGCGCACAGACGTCGTCGCGGCCGGTTTTCTGCGCCAGTCGGTAGGCGAGCCACGCGTAGTAGAAAGTCGACAGGCACAACATCATGCCGGTTGCCGGCAGGATGCGACCGAACACCACATCGTCCGGCATTTTCAGCACGAAGCGCAGCAACGCGGTCAGGGTCAGAAGGTTGACCAGAATATTGGTGCCGAATCCGAAGAAGGCGTTCCAATCGCCGGGCACCCACAGCTTGGGACGGAAAGTCGCGTTCATCGACAGGTTTCCTTGGAGGTCAGAGGTGGCACGGAATCGAGCGCGGACAGCAGCGCGTCGAGCGGGCAAACCCAACCGAAGATGCCGCTCTGCGCCTTGATCATGGCCAGCCCCGAGGTTTGAAAGGCCGGGAAATAGGAGCCGACACACTCGCCAGGGACCAGGCATTCGTAGCCGCGATCGTTCGCTTCGCGCACCGTGGTATTGACGCACACCTCGGTGGTAACGCCGGTCACCACCAGTTGCTCGATACCGCGGTGATGCAGGATGGCGTCGAGATCGGTCGCGTAGAACGCGCCCTTGCCGGGTTTGTCGATGACGGGTTCGTCAGCGCGTGGGTAGAGCTCGGGAATGATGTCGTGGCCGGCCTCGCCGCGCACGAGAATACGACCCATCGGGCCGTTATCGCCGATGCTGAGGGCACCGCGACCACGCACTTTTTTAGCCACGGGCAGGTCGGACAAATCAGGGCGATGTCCTTCACGCGTGTGCAGCACGCTCAGACCGCGCGCCCGCCATGCCGCCAGCAGGCGCTGGTTGGGTGCGATGGTGCTGCGCAGTTGCTCAACATCATTACCAAGCATCGAACCAAAACCGCCCGGTTCGAGAAAGTCACGTTGCATGTCGATGATGAGCAAGGCACAGACCGCAGGACGCAATGCAAAGGCGTAGGGTTCAGCAGCGACGGACAGGGGTGTCTGGCTGGTCATAGCGGACTTAAACAAGCGCCGCCAGCAACGCGGCGGAATCGGCCATGGCGCCAAACACGCCGCCCTGCATGGTGATCATCTTGAGCGCGGCCAGGTGGTTGCCATGATCTGTGGCGCCCGTGCAGTCAGACAACATCAGACACTCATAGCCGCGGTCGTTGGCCTCACGCATGGTGGTGTGCACACATACATCGGTGGTGATGCCGGTCAATACAATGTTTTGAATAGACTGCCGGCGCAGCAGCATGTCGAGATCGGTGGCGTAAAACGCGCCCTTGCCCGGCTTGTCGATGATGGGCTCGCCGGCCAGTGGCCTTAGTTCCGGTATGATTTCCCAGCCCGGTTCACCGCGGACCAGGATGCGACCACAGGGCCCGCTGTCACCAATACCCGCGCCGATACGCTGACTGCGCCAGCGTTTGTTATAGGGAAGATCGGCCAGGTCCGGGCGATGGCCTTCGCGGGTATGCATGATGTGAAAACCCTGCGCACGCATAACCTCGAGCAGCCGCGCTATCGGCGCTATCGGTGCACGCGTCAACGCAAGGTCGTAACCCATGCTGTCGACATAACCGCCATGGCCGCAGAAATCAGTCTGCATATCGATGATGAGCAACACCGTGTTATCGGCGCGCAGCTCACCGTTGTAGGGCCACGGATAGGGATTGGCTTCGACGTAGCTTGGCATAACGGTCGAGCACACCTCGGCAGCGGAACTTGAAATGCGAGGTGAGCAATACGCATGCCATAAAGCAGACGCGACGGGAAACGGCGCAATTTCTTGCGCATTCGTGACCAGGCCCGCGACGAGTGCCCACTACCACAGCGCCGCATGCTGAGCATTACGCCCCGCCGCGGGGCGCAACGCACAGCGATGCATCAAGTATCGCCGCCTAAATTCAGCGCAAGGGTTTGTGCTATCGCGTGCGCGCGGCGCGCGTCACCAGCGCTTGAACTTCGTCGTGTTGGCCGCGCGCAGCGCAGAGCGACGGCCGGCAGTGAGCAGGAGCTGAAGCGGAATCAGTTTTCTGTCGGTCGCGCGTGACGCAACGGGAATTTTTCCAGCACGCGCGCGCAGGACGCCAACAGCTCGCTGAGCGCGGCCTCATCCAGCGCAAAACCGAAATCATGCATTTCTGACTTGTGATCGGGCGTGATACGCACCTTGCCGATCACTTGGCCGTTAGGCACCGCCCACAGTTCAATCTTGAGATTAGGTTCCATGCAATACAGGCCCGCTTCCTCGACCTTGCGCGCCACGAGTTTTTCGCAACCACTGTGCAGGGTCGTGATCTCGCTCAGATGCACTATTGGCCCGGCCACCGCGACCCGCGAATTGGCGCTCTGGTATTCGGCACTCACCTGCATCCAGTTACCATCCCAATAGTCCGTCGATTCGGCATAGTAATATCCCTCTATCCACAACCTCAGCCCGGCAATGTGGAAATCAGGCGCACGCGAATGCGGCAAGCTGCTGTCATTCATGGCGGGTCCTGACTGAAATCAATGTGAAAATGAGGTGCGGGTGGCCGCACTAGATTTGGATTCCGGCGTCGTACAGCCCGATGTCGAGAAAACGCAAACGCAGTTCCGTGCGCCGCTCTTCGGCGGGCGCGGTGCGCAGCGCCTCGCGAGCTGCTCCCTCGGCACTGTCGTTGTCGCCCAGCGCGACCCACGCCTCGGCGGCGACCAGGTGCAATAACCACACGCCGTGCAGCGGTTGCTCAAGATACGGCTGAACGACGCCGAGCGCGCGCTGCGCCTGGCCCTGGCGCACCAGGAATTCCGCCAGAAAATAACGCGCGGTGGTGACGCCCACATCGGTGTCGTCGGCCGCGCGAGCCAGCTCCACCTCAAGCGCCGCCTCGAGCTGCTGCTCGGCGGCGAGCGGCTCGCCCAGTGCTTCCAGTACGGCCGCGAATTCGGTGTGGTAATCCGCGAGTGCGAAGGCGTCCTCAGAGGCAAGCGCCAGTGCCGTTCGGTATTTGGCGGCCGCCTCGTCCAGGAGGTCCGCCTCGCAAAGCTCGTAGGCCTCGGCCGCCGCATGGGCTGCGGCGCGGTTATCGGTCATGGCGACAGGAGGCTCGGTGGCAATCAAGTGGACGCGCAGCATAACAGGGGTGGCGGTCACCCCACCCCATCCATACGGATGCATCACAGCAACGCGGGCTCAGCCTGCGTCCGTCATTTTGCGTATCAGCCGTTAGCGACTGCCGCTGGTCGGCTCACGTTTGACGAGCCCCAGCGCGACACAGCGCGCCACCACTTCCTCGTCGCTATAGCCCAACAGGCGACCTTCCATACGTTCCAGGGCTTCGTTCCATGGGCATTGTGATTTAGCGAAGGATTCGCGCAACAAACTGGTCGGCGTAATTCGCCAGGCTTCCTGCACAGGCGCAAAGAATACGTAACGTATCTGCGCATTGCGGCCGAGTGACACCGAATAACTCGACTCCAGGGTAATCTCGCCGCGCACAAACGCGCCGGCACTGACGTGGGGCGCGAATGCGGCCTCGGGAATGAGGCTTTCGTCAGGTAGCTCGGAGATCTCGGCGTAAAACATCGCGAGCGGCTTTTTGCCGCTCAGCATCAACGCGAGCTCGCGTCCGGTGTGATTGGCAGAGATCAGATCAACCATGTTTCCTCCGAGCAGCCCGCCGAACCATGGAGCGCCGCTTGAGGCCAGCGCGGCACCCTGGGTTCGGGCCTATCCTTACCCGATACGCTTCAACTCCACCACCGGGATAACCCGCGTGGTGCGCGTCGCATATTCCTGGAACGCGGGCAGAACCTCCGCAACCTTGCCATACAGGTAGCTGCGATCCTCGCCTTCGGTGACCACGGCGGTGGCCTTGAAAGACTCGCCGTTCAGTTCCACCTCGACCTCGGGATGTTTGACCAGGTTGAAGAACCACGGCGGATTGCGCTGCGCGCCCGCCATCGAGGCGACGATAACCAAGCGGCCATCAATGACCTGATAGGCGAGCGGAACTGCCCGTTTCTCTCCGGTCTTGGCGCCGATGGTGGTGATGATGAGACCCGGAATGGCTTCGAGTTCGCCGGGCACCTTGCCGTTGTTCTCGCGCAGGGCACGCATGAACAATTCGTTGACCCGTTGCGTCTCTGAGCCCTCGGCATGCCAGTGTTTGCTGCCCGGCCCGTCGTCGGCCTTGACCTCATCTCCCATCTTTAGAAGATCAGTCCACTTAAGTTCTACTTTGTCGCTCGCCACTTGAATTCTCCTTAGCTCTGATTGAGTTCGATTCTAACCAACAATCGCAAACCAGGGAGCAGGGCTCGCCGGGCATAGTGAGCGGCCAGACCCGGGCCGCACTAACGGGTGCTGCCCCACTTCGCCAGCGCTTCCACATCCGCGAAAATCGGCAGATTGGTGGCCTTGGCGAACTGCTCGATGTCCATGCTGCCGGTATCCACCAGGGTCATGGCGTGCTTGCAGACCTCGTCTTTCGAGCCCTTGCTGAACAATTGAGCGGTGGCGGCCTCGCCGGTGCGCTCGGCCGAGGCAAAATAGGCGCGCTCAACTGCATCTCGCGCTTCCGGATTTTCGATTTCGCGCAGACGCGCCGCGAGATATTTCCGTGCCGCATCAAAATAGGGAGCGTTGTCGCGTTGCCATTTCTGCTGAAAAGCGAGCGGGGTTTCACTGCGTCCGATCTCCGTCAGGCAGTCGCGCCCGATGCGCCCGACGATAAAATGTTGGGTTTCAACGAAAGTCGCCGACGCATCACGCGACTTCGATTCGACCGTGTCGGCGCGGCTGGAAGCGCTGGCGGCGGCCAACAGAGCCATCGCGAACAACCGGGAGTAGTGAGCAGGTTTCATATCATGGGCCATCTTCGATGTTGAACAATACGCACCAGCGCGTGCCTGTCTGCAGGCTCAGGTCATCATTCTCGATACCCAACGCAGCGGTCAACAAGCATGACGAGAAAGCGCTTCCGCCACCAGTGCGCATCAGAGATTCAGGGTGAGTATCGATTCAACGCGTCGGCGGGCAATACCAGCGCGTCACCGCTCAAACTTGGCGGGCTGTGAGTCCACATCGCGAGGCGCTCGGAACACGCCGCGCTGCGATCCTCTGGTGTCATCTGTCGCAACACCTCAGCCGCACTGAACTCGGCATTGATTGCGATAGTCGAGCCATCTTTCAGAAGGCCGGCCAGCCCCGGAATGGAAAGCTTCAGCACCGGCCAGCCCTTGAACGCCCGCGAAAATAAGGTCTTGGCGGCCGGAAAAGCGGCGCCGCAAGCCCCCACGAAACCGGCATTCTCGACAATTAACTCCCGCACGCAAATATCGACGTCCGTCGCGCACAACGGCGCAGCGGCTGCGGAAGTCGCCACCAAGGACATTGCCATGAGCGCAGATGCGTTGCGGAAGCGATGATTCATAGGACATCGGCTCAGTCGGTTAGTCGGCATATTGCCAACGGTACGGTTCGGGATCCTACAGTTCCTCTTGTTCGCTGTATGCAGGCGTATTCGGCGGTGCCGAGCCGGGACATGAACTTCCAGCGTTTGTCTTCGCTGCGGCCGTGGTTTAGAGCCGAGGTAATCCTGAACTTGTCCCGAACAGGCGGACGCCGAGAATCGGGCAAGGTATTACGCAGCGATGGGCGTCCGAGCGTAGTTATCCGGCGACAAGTTTCCCCCCGTCGGGTCGGGTTGTAGAAGCCGAGGAAGTGGATCGCAATCCCGGTGTGCGCACCCAACTCCGTGACATATGTTCCGGTGGCTTCCTCGTTTTTCAACGCGGCGGAGAAAGCCTCGGCCACACCGTTGTCTCAGCAAGTAGCCTTGCGACTCAGGCTCAGCACAAAGCCCAGGCTCGTGAGCGTGCGTCGGAGGTCGTGACTCGCGTACCGGCTGCCGCGACCAGAGTGGAACAGCGCGTCGCGATGCTCTGAGGAACGCAGCCAGGCGATCAAGAAGGTCTGCTCGACCTAAGTTATCGGCCTAGCGGTCGCTGAGGCTGTGGCCCGGCACCTGTCCAGTCTGGATGGTCATCACCACCGTCAGATACAAACAAATCTCGCGAGTCACGATACAGGTAGTGTCACTGCCCCATGCCAGCGTAAGGCTCGTCACATCGAACTGGCCATCGACCAAATCCTCCGCGACAGGACGGGCGTGACTGCCGTCGGCGGTTCGGGGTTCGGCACAAACTTTGACCTTGCCGCGCAGACCTTCTTCACGCATAAACCGCGCACGCGTTTGGGTCCGGCGGCATGGCCCAATTCGCTCAGGTCGGTCACCAGCCGGGGACGCCCATAGGTACCGACGGCTCTCGGGATGACCGTGCTTGAGGTGGCCTCGTAGCGCCGCATCTAAATCTGGCGCCTGACCCTGCCTCGATTCGACGTACACCACTTCAAGCGGCGAGCAGTCTCCGCTCAGCATCGATCGGTGATCGATACCCAATCGACGAGTGCAGCCGGCGACGATTGTAGAAGCCCTCTATCCAGTTGACGATATCCAGACGAGCCTGCGCGCGGGTCGCGTAATGCTGTC
>CAMCBY010000013.1 GCA_945873015.1 Klebsiella pneumoniae | reverse complement strand
ATGATCGCCTCGTGCTGGTTGGCGGTGATGACTCGCGGTGCCGAGATCACTTCGCCCTTGCCTTCCTGTTGCAGAGCGCTCAGTTCGAGCTGCAGCAGGTAGCTGCCAATCTTGCCGACCGCGAGCTTGGCCGCACCGGCCGCGCCCGGCGCCGCCAGATCGACCATGTAGTTTTCCAGGTCGTCAGTGTGGAAGGAGGTGTTCTCGCCGTAGTTGACGTCACCCGGCAGGCCGCCACCCAAGCCTACGTCCATACCGCCGCGACGACGAGGATTGGAGCTGTTCTCAGGTGTGACGTTCTTGCTGTAGCCAAAACGCACACCGAGGTTCTTGGAGAAATCTTCGTTGGCGATGACGATGCGTGATTCGATCAACACCTGACGAACCGGTGTATCGAGTGCTTTAACCACATTACGGATTTCGGTGAGCTTATCGCCGGTCTCCTGGACAAGCAGCGTGTTGGTCCGCTCATCGACCGTGACATTGCCCCGCTGCGAGATCAGAGCGTTGTTGTTTCTGCCCTGCTGACCACCACCACCCTGCTGACCACCACCGACAGGCTGGCCTCGCAGCAGCAGCGCGATATCGCCTGCCTTGGCGTAGTTGACCTGGACAAACTCGGTGCGCAACGGCGCCAGTTCCTGGATCTGCTTGCGAGACTCCATCTCAAGCTTTTCGCGATTGGCGATCTCTTCCTGGGGAGCGACCATCATCACGTTGCCGATCTCGCGCTTGTCGAGACCGCGCGACTTCAGAATGATGTCGAGTGCCTGATCCCAAGGCACGTTCTTCAGGCGCAGCGTGACATTGCCACCGACCGTATCACTGGCAACCAGGTTCTTCTCGGTGAAGTCAGCAATCAACTGCAACACCGCACGCACTTCGATGTTCTGGAAATTGAGCGACAGACGCTCACCGGTATAGCCGAATTTCTTCTTCTTGTTTTCGAGTTCCTCTTCCTTGGTCAGCGGCCGCAGTTCGATGGTGAGCGTATTGTCCGACTGATAAGCGAGGTGCTCATAGAGCCCGGTCGGTTTGATCACCATCCGCGTGCCATTGCCTTCGCGGAAGGTATCGATTTCCTTGGCCGGCGTCGCGAAGTCGAGCACATCGAGTTTGCGGTCAAGATTCTCCGGCAGCACGGTGTCAACAAAATCAACCACGACATCGTCGCCCTTCTGCGAGATGTTGACGCCGATGTCCGGCGCCGACAGGTTGACTACGACCTGCGCTTCACCGTTGGGGCCACGTCGGAAGTCGATGTCTTGAATACTGCCTTTGCCGTGACCGGGCAGGGTGTTGCTGCTGGTCGGCGCGGCTTGCGGCGCTGGTGCGGCCTGCGGCGCAACCTGCGCCACGTTTGCCGAAACCGGCGCGGCGGGCGGGCTCTGGGTCTGCAAGCTGGAGGGACTGCCTTCCAGCGTGACCGAGATGGTATCGCCCTCGGTTTCTATGTCGTAGGGCACCAGTTCGCCGAGATTCAGCACCACCCGTGCGCGATTCTCGGCTTCAACGGCCGTGACGCTTTCCGCATTGCCGACGCCGATGCGCTGCGTACGTTCCTTGAGGTTCAAGGTCGTGCCGGGCAAATCGATGGCGATACGCGCCGGGTTGTCGATAGTGAAGCTGAGTGGCGCGCCTTCAACCGGCGCGGACAATTTCATCTTGACCTGCACGCGGTCGCCCGGCAGTGAGGTATAGCTGACATCGTCCAGCGTGGCCGCCGTCACCGCGCTCGAGACGAGCGTGGCGAATGCCAGCAGGCCGAGCATGAGCGGCGCGCGGCGCGGATTGCCGCCACGCGCAATCGCCTCGGCCTGGCCGCTGGTGAAGATGTTGAGGCTGGTTTTGATACTCATCTTTCGACCCCTTGTCTGGGTTATTCTTCGGACAATGCAAGTGAAGCGGCGCGTTCCTGCCAGCGCCCTTGCGAGTCCTTGATGATTTCGCGAATGTCGATGCGATCTTCCTGGATATTGGTGATCTTGCCGAAGTTGCGGCCGAGGTAATTGCCGACCTGCACGCGGTGGACGGTGCCGGACTGATCCTTGACGATGGCCCACAGGTCTTCGGCGCGCTCCAGCACTCCCACCATTCGCATTGCATCGAGTTCGAAAGTCTCGAGTTCCTCGCGGTTATGCGTCTGGATCTCGTCGACAAATTTCTGTTGCGTTTCATCGAGGCCCTTGTCGGCCTTGATCTTTTCAGGCGCCTCCTCCATGAAGGACTTGAACGGGTCACGCAGTCCCAGTTCAAGCGCCTGATAGACGTAATGTTCGTACGGCTTGATTGGCGGCAACGGTTCAATGTTGCCGCCCTTACGCGCCAGCACTTGGTCCTTGTACTGTTCGAGGTCCGCCATGTCCTTGGACACACAGCCCCCCGCCAGCGCGAGCACCGCAATGGCGGTGCAGACCCGGATAGGTCCAGTTTTCAGCCCCGGCTTCATGATTAGGACCCCTCGCCTTCCTCATCAATGTATCGATAGGTTTTCGCCGTCGTCTGCAAAATGAGCCGGCCACCGGTGGTCGGCGTGATTTTGATGTCATGACTTGTGACGATGCGCGGCAAGTCGGAAATGCCACTGATGAACGTGCCGAACTGGTGATAGTTGCCGATCACGCGGATCTCGATCGGCAGCTCGACGTAGAAATCGGCTGGTTGTTCGTTGCCAGGTTTGAACAGGTCGAATTCGAGGCCCGCACCGAGCCCCTGCTGCGAAATATCGACCAGCAGTTCGGCGACCTCGGTTTTGTTCGGCAGGCGCTTGAGCAAGTCACCAAAGGTTTCTTTGATGTCTTCGAGCTGCTGCTTCAGTGCCGGCAGGTTGGCAGCTTTCTTCTGCTTGCCTTCGAAAGAGACCTTGAGTTCGCCTTCTTTCTTCTGCTCGCCGGCAAGTTTCTGCTGCAGCGGGTCAATGTCCTGCCACCAGCCGACACCGATGATGAGACTCGCGACCAGAACAGCACCAGCAGCTTTGACCGGCGTCGGCCAGCTGCCAATGTTCTCCAGGCTGAGATTGTTCAGATCCGACATTTTCATCAGAGTTGCTCCTCGTCCTCGCTTTCCTTGTCCGATTTGGGCTTGGTCTGCGTGAGGGTCAGGGTGAAGTCGGAGATACGCTTTCCGTCTTCGCTCTTGGATTGAATGATGGAAAGCTTGGGACTCTGCACCCACTGCGACGCTTCAACGTTGCGCATGTAATTGGATACGCGGGCGTTGGACTGCGCGACGCCCTTGATGGTCACTTTGCCACCGGTCTGAGCAATCGAGGTCAGATAGACGCCATCGGGCAAGGTCGAAACCAGTTCATCGAACAGATGCACCACCACCGGACGGCTGGTCTGCAGGGTTTCAATGGCCTTCATGCGCGCGATCAGATTTTCCTTTTCCTTTTCGAGTTGCTTGATCTCGGCAATTTTTTTGTCGAGCAGCTTGATCTCGGCGGTGAGGAAGTTGTTACGACGCTGTTGTTGTTCAATCAGCGCGTTGAAGTACAGGTGAATGCTGAACCACACGGCCGCCGCCGCCACTGCACATACCCCAAGTATCGACAGATACTCGGTGCGCCGCTGCTTGCGTAGTTCTTCGCGCCAGGGGAGTAGATTAACGCGCGGCATTAGTCGAAGCTCCTCAACGCCAGTCCGCATGCAATCATCAGCGCGGGTGCGTCATTGGCGAGTGCCTCGGCCTTGACCCGCGAGGATACGGACATGTTCTTGAATGGGTTGGCAACCGTCACCGAGGTGTCGATTTTCGATTGGATCAGTTTGTCGATGCCTTCAATCGAGGCGCAGCCGCCGGCGATGACGACGTGATCGACCGCACCGACCTGGCTCGATGAATAGAAGAACTGCAGCGCGCGATTGACCTCCTGGGCCATCGATTCCATAAAAGGCTGCAGCACTTCGGGTTGATAGTTGTCGGGCAACCCGCCCTGGCGCTTGGCAAGACCCGCCTCTTCATAAGAGAGCCCGTAGCGGCGCTGAATTTCATCGGTCAACTGACGCCCGCCGAACGACTGCTCGCGGGTGTAGATGATTTTGGAGTCTTCCAGCACGCTCAAGGTCGAGGTGGTGGCGCCGACGTCCATCACTGCGACGACGTGTGAGTCGGCGATGAGTTCGTTGCTGTCGACCAGCAGGCTCATGGCGTTTTCGAGGGCAAAGGCCTCGACGTCCACCACCTTGGCAGTCAGACCGCCGACCCCGAGCGCCGCGACGCGGATATCGACGTTGTCGCTGCGCGAAGCGGCGAGCATCACATCAACCTTGTCCGGCTCATGTTCAGAGGGCTGCAAGACCTGGAAATCCAGGCTGATTTCCTCGAGCGGATAGGGGATGTATTGATCGGCCTCGATCTGAATCTGACTCTCCATGTCGTCTTCCGAAAGTTCGGCCGGCATGGTGATGATCTTGGTAATGACAGCAGAGCCCGCGACCGCGCAGGCGGCGGTCTTGGTTTTGGTTCCGCTCTTGGCCACGGCGCGGCGTATCGCCTCGCCGACAAGCTCGGCATCCGTTATATTCTTTTCCACCACGGAATTGGGCGGCAGTGGTTCCACCGCGTAACTCTCTACGCGGTACCGGCCGCCGGTACGCGACAGCTCAAGCAATTTGACCGACGTAGAACTGATGTCGATCCCCAAGAGTGGTGCATTTGCGCGGCGAAAGAGAGACACCATATTACCCTTTTGAATTAATCAGTTAGCTAGCAAAAGTACGTCGTAACCTTAAAAATTCAACCTAACTATAGCCAAGCGTCGACTGAAAAACAACATTAATTTCTATAAACACCAATAGAAATCGAATGTTACGCCTGCCTTTTAAAGTAAACGTACATCACATATAGGCGTTCCCCCGGTTCCTGCCCCCAACATGTTGCGCTTTTCCTTCTACAGCCTGCTGCTCGTCCTTGTTCTGTGTCTCGCCGGCGCGGCGGGCGTGATGTGGTACATCCTGCCTCAGTTGCCACCGGTAGAATCCTTGCGCGATGTGCGCCTGCAGACACCGCTCAAGGTCTATTCCAACGACGGCCTGCTGATTGCGGAATTCGGCGAGAAACGCCGCAGTCCGGTGCGCATCGAGCAGGTACCGCCGCTGCTCAAACAAGCCTTCATCGCGTCCGAGGACGACCGTTTCTATGAGCATCCGGGTGTCGATTGGATGGCCATCGTGCGGGCTGTGGCGGGCTTGGTCTCGACCCATGAGAAACGCCAGGGCGGCAGCACCATCACCATGCAGGTGGCGCGCAACTTCTTTCTGTCACCGGAAAAGACCTACGAGCGCAAGTTGAAGGAAGTGGTGCTGGCCTGCGTCATCGAGCGCGAACTCAGCAAGGACGAAATCCTCGAGCTCTACCTCAACAAGATTTTCTTAGGGCATCGTGCCTACGGCGTGGGAGCGGCGGCGCAGGTTTACTACGGCGTCACCCTCGACAAGCTCGATCTGGCGCAGATAGCGATGATCGCCGGCCTGCCCAAGGCGCCGTCGCGCAACAATCCAATCTCCGATCCAGAGGCGGCCCGCGACCGCCGCAGTTACGTTCTCGGGCGCATGTTGAAGCTTGGGTTTATCGACCAGACGCAGTACAGCGCTGCAATCGATGCGCCGGTGAATGCCCAGTGGCACGGCCAGGCTGTTGAAGTGCCGGCCCCCCACATCGCCGAGATGGTGCGCGACTTCATGCTCAGCAAATATGGTGACGCGGCCTATACCAGCGGCTTTCGCGTCTTCACCACGCTGCCGAGCAAGCTGCAGAACGCCGCGACCGACGCTCTGCGTCGCGGCTTGTTTGACTACGACCGCCGTCACGGCTATCGCGGCGCCGAGGCCAAAGTGACCCTCGCACCGCAGGAAGACACCGCCGCATGGCACAAGATCCTGACCAAATACCGCGCGTCTGCCGACCTGCAGCCGGCGCTGGTGTTGACCGTGCAGGACCGTCAGGTGGTCGCTTTCCACGACAGCGCCGGCGTCATCACGCTGCCGTGGGAGGGTGTGCGCTGGGCCCGTAAGTATCTGTCGGAAGACAGCCTCGGTGCCGTGCCCGGCAAAGCCGCCGATCTGGTGCAACGCGGCGACATAATAAGGGTGCGTTGGGTCGAGCCCGATGCTGACCCCAAAAAGGCCGACAGCGTCGCCGCCAGCGGTTATTGGACGCTGGCGCAATTGCCCGCAGTGGAGGGCGCGCTGGTATCGCTCGACCCAGTCGACGGGCGGGTGCTGGCCCTGGTCGGCGGATTCGATTTTGAGCAAAGCAAATTTAATCGCGTGCTGCAGGCCCGCCGACAACCGGGCTCGAATTTCAAACCGTTCATCTATTCTGCAGCTCTCGACAAGGGCTTCACCGCCGCCAGCTTCATCAACGACGCGCCTATAGTGTTCGAAACCCCTGGCCTCGAAAACGCCTGGCGTCCGGAGAATTATTCGGGCAACTATTTCGGGCCGATGCGTCTGCGCGAAGCGCTGACCAAATCGCGCAATCTGGTCTCAATCCGGCTGCTGCGTGCGGTCGGCATCAAGTACGCGATGGATTTCATCGAACGCTACGGCTTCAAGCGTCGCGAGCTGCCGGCCAATCTGTCGCTGGCGCTCGGCAGCGGCGAAGTGACGCCCTACGAACTGGTGCGCGGCTACGCAGTGCTGGCCAATGGCGGATACAAGGTTGAGCCCTATTTCGTCGCGCGTATCGAGACCGCCGAAGGCGTGGAGATGTTCAAGGCTGAGCCGCCGACCGTATGTCACGAATGCGAGACCATGGCGCTGGACGGTGATGGCGAGCCGGCAGATATCGAAGCCCTGCACGATATGCAGCAAAGCCCGCCGTCCAACGTCGCGCCGCGCGTAGTGGCGGCGGAGAACGTCTGGATCATGAACTCCATTCTTAAGGACGTTGTCCAGCGCGGCACCGCGACCCGTGCCCGCGAGCTGCAACGTAAAGATTTGGCCGGCAAGACCGGCACCACCAACGATCAGAAGGACGCCTGGTTCTCGGGTTTCAACGCGCGCAATGTCACCACCGTGTGGGTCGGCTTCGACCGTGTCGCGCCACTCGGGCGGCGTGAAACCGGTGCGCAGGCGGCACTACCTCTGTGGATGGACTATATGCGTGTCGCCCTGGCTGACATGCCGGAGTCCGAACTCGAACAACCAGCCGGTGTGGTGACCGTGCGTATCGACCCCGATACCGGCTTGCTGGCCGGCGCCGGCAATCCGCACGCCATCTTCGAGTCTTTTCGTGCCGCGGACATGCCGGGTCGCGCTGAATACAGCGGCGAGGAAGGATTGCTGCCCGCCCAACCAGGCAGCGAGCGTACCGGCAGCACCGCAGCCGAGCAGATTTTCTGAACGGCTCACCACGCATGGCTCGCAGACCACACACCGCGCGTATCGGACGCGCCGAAATCGCCAATAACGCCGCGCGATTGCTGGTCGACGGGGGCGTGCTTGATTTCGACAGTGCGCGGCGCAAAGCCGCACGTGAACTTGGCGTCGAACATAGTCGCGACCTGCCGGACAATCTCGAACTGCATTGCGCAGTCATCGACTACCTGCGCCTGTTCAACGGTGCACAGCATGCTGCGCGTATCGCGCAACTGCGCGGTGCCGCCTACAAAGCTCTGGGCCTTCTGGAGCCGTTTGCGCCGGTGCTGGTCGGACCGGTGCTGTATGGCACCGCCTGTGAATTCACGCCGATAAGCGTGCACCTGCGCAGCGACGAGTTCGAAGCCGTGACGCGGTTCCTGCTCGAGCGGCGCCTGAGTTATGAGCTGGCCGAAACGTCATTGCGACTGGCCGGCGTGTCGGGCGCGCAGCGCCTGCCGCAGATTGCCTTGACGCTCTACCAGGAGCCGTTTGAATTGACGGTCTTACCCGCCCATCACAGTCGTCAGCCACTCAGCGCCATCGATGGGCGCCCCATGCAACGCGCCAACCTGGCCGCGCTCGACGCCTTGCTCGACAGTGGCGAGGTGTTTTTTGGTGATTTCGCCGCCCGCGCCGCGTCGCGCGATTGAGTTGACGCGCGTGCTGCGGCCCATTGCCGGCGGTGCAGTGCGTGGCGCGCGCTGACACTCATCGCCATGCAGATAGTGACCGTCGCCCTGTTTACACCCCTGCGCCGGGTTTTTGATTATCTGTTGCCTGACGCATTGCTCGACTGTGCACCGCAGGC
Source organism: Klebsiella pneumoniae (assembly GCA_945873015.1). Classification (GTDB taxonomy): domain Bacteria; phylum Pseudomonadota; class Gammaproteobacteria; genus JADJYF01. The sequence goes on along the minus strand of CAMCBY010000013.1, from coordinate 17,029 downwards.
GGGCCAGCGCGTAATGGTGCCATTCGGGCGCACGCGTCGCATCGGCATCGCGCTCGAACGCAAAGACGCCAGCAACATCGACCACGCGCGCCTTAAAGCCATCGAAGCGGTCCTCGACAGCGGGCCGGTGTTCGATGCCGATGCCCTCGCGCTCGCCCACTGGGCGGCGGCCTACTATCAGCATCCGCTCGGCGACGTTTTGGGCAACATGCTGCCGGTGTGGCTGCGGCGCCATCACGATCTGCCGGTCATCCCGACCGACACCTGGCGGCTGACCGCCGAGGGCCGGGCGACCCTTGCCGCACAGGGCATCCGTGCGGCGCGCCAGCGCGAGGTGATGACGCGGTTTGCCGCCGGTCCAGGCGGCGCACAATTGTTCGCCGAGGCAACTTTCGGCTGGCGCGCGGTGGTCAAACGGCTCGTCGGTCTCGGTTGGCTGGAGCCTGCCGAAAGTGTGCTACCGAGCGCTGTCGCCGGACCCGCCCCCATTCTTAACCCCGAACAGGCACTCGCCGCCGACACCATCATCGGCGAGGCCGGGCGCTTCCGTGCCGTGCTGCTGCAAGGCGTCACCGGCAGCGGCAAGACCGAGGTTTATCTCGCGGCCATCGCCGAGTGTCTGGCGCGCGACCGCCAGGCCTTGGTGCTGGTGCCGGAAATCGCCCTGACCGAACAACTGGTGGCGCGGTTTCGGCGCCGCTTTGGCACGGCCGTCGGGGTACTGCACTCGGCACTCGGCGAACGTGAACGCATGTTGACCTGGAGCGCCTGCGCCTCGGGTCAGGTGCGCATTCTGATCGGCACCCGTTCTGCGGTGTGGGCGCGCCTGCCGCAGCTGGGTCTGTTGGTGGTCGATGAAGAACACGACCCTTCATATAAACAACAGGACGGTTTTCGTTATTCGGCGCGCGACATCGCGCTGGTTCGCGCACAGAACAGCAATGTGCCGGTGGTACTGGGCTCGGCGACGCCGTCGCTCGAAACCCTCGCCAACGTCGAACGCGGCAAATATCTGCTGACCACGCTGCGTTCGCGGGCCGGCAGCGCGCCGATGCCGGTCATTGAGTGTATGGACGTACGTGGCCTTGATCTTACCGCCGGCATGGGCCCGCACTTGATTACGGCGATTCGCCACTGTCTCACGCGCGGCGAACAGGTCATGTTGTTTCTGAACCGGCGCGGCTACTCGCCGCTGCTGATCTGTCGCCATTGTGGCGAGCCCAAACGCTGTGATCGTTGCGATGCCTTTCTGGTTTATCACAAGGGCGCAGACGCCGCCCGATGTCACCACTGCGACCGGCAATGGTCGCGCCAGGCCGGCACGCCGTGTTGCGAAGCGCCCGAAATCGCGCTCATGGGTCTCGGCACCGAACGGATCGAAGAGGCGGTGGCGGAACTGTTTCCCGAAGCGCGGATATGCCGCATCGACCGCGATACCGCGCGCCGCAAGGACGCTTTGCGCGAGATGCTGGACGCCATCAATGCACGTGAAGTCGATATCGTGATCGGCACCCAGATGCTGGCCAAAGGCCTCGATTTTTCGGCCGTGACCCTGGTCGGTGTGGTGGATGCCGACAGCCGCCTGTATTCGCTGGATTTCCGCGCCGAAGAGCGTCTGGCGCAACTCATCATCCAGGTCGCCGGCCGCGCCGGCCGCGCCTCTCTGCCGGGCCGGGTGCTGGTGCAGACCCATCAACCCCATCATCCGGTGCTGCGCCAGATCATCGACGAGGGTTATGAATCCTACGCGGCGACCGCGCTCGAGCAGCGACGCGAAGCTGCGCTGCCGCCCTATGGCGCGATGGCCATTCTGCGCGCGGAATCGGCGCAGCCGGCCGCGGCACTCAAATTTCTTGGTGAGGCGCGGCGCCTGCTGTTGGCCGAGGCGCCGGCTGAGCTCGACTTGAGTTATCCGCTGCCCGCCATGATGGAACGCCGCGCCGGGCGCTATCGCGCCCTCATGGTGATGCGAGCCGCACAGCGTTTCGACATCGGCCGCCTGTTGCGGGCCGCGCTGCCGGCGCTGGACGAGATGGCGGCCAAGGCGCGTGTGCGTCCGGCCATCGACGTCGATCCGCAAGACACTTTATAAGCGCGCCCATGCCGCTCTCCGTCGCGCGCGCGCGACGGAGCGGATAGAATCCGCGCTTCACCCCCGGGCATCCCCGAGAGAAGACCTTGAAAGCACTTCTGCGTACGGCCATCGATGGCGTGATTGAACGTCTGCGCCAGGCCGGCACCCTGACATCGTCAGATTCATCCGATTACCAGATCGAAACACCCAAGCTCGAAGCCCACGGCGACTTCAGCACCAATGTTGCGATGCTGCTGGCGAAGGTCAATCGACGTCCGCCACGCGATCTTGCCAACGAACTTGCTGCCGCGCTTGCCACTCTGCCCCTGTTCAGCCGTGTCGATGTCGCCGGCCCGGGCTTCATCAATTTCGTGCTGGCTGAAGACGTGGTATTCGATGTCGTGCGCGAGGTGCAGGAAGCGGCTGGCGCCTATGGCCGCAACGACAGCGGTGCGGGCCGTCGCGTGCAAGTTGAATTTGTGTCGGCCAATCCGACCGGGCCACTGCATATCGGCCACGGCCGCGGTGCGGCGGTGGGCTCAGTGCTGGCCAATCTGCTCAGCGCAAGCGGCTACCGGGTCGAGCGCGAATACTACGTCAACGACGCCGGCCGACAGATGGATATCCTCGCGCTGAGCGTGTGGTTGCGTTATCTGCAATCGTTTCAACTCGAGGTGCCGTTTCCAGCCCAGGCCTATCGCGGCGCCTACATCGAGGACATCGCGCGCAATCTGCGCAGTCGCGATGGCGAGACATTCAAACGCGCGGCCGACTGTGTGCCGCCGGCCAGCGCCAGCGTCGATGAAGAACGTCATCTCGACGATGCCATCGCCGCCGCACGCACAGCTTTGGGCGCGCACGGTTTCGACACCGTGCGTGATTTCGCCAAAGACGTCATCCTCGATGAAATCGCGACGGACTTGCGCGCGTTTGGCGTGGAATTCGATTGCTGGTATTCCGAGGCCTCGCTCAATCGTAACGGCACCATCGACACCGCCGTTGCTGAACTGGTCGAAGCAGGCTTCATCTACGAAGCCGCCGGCGCACAGTGGTTTCGCTCCACCGATTATGGCGATGAGAAAGATCGTGTGGTGGTGCGTGACAACGGTGTGAAAACCTATTTCGCGTCGGATATCGCCTATCACCGCGAGAAATTCGTGCGCGGTTTTGACCGCGTGGTGAACATCTGGGGCGCCGATCATCACGGTTATATCCCGCGCGTGCGGGCGGCCCTCAAGGCGCTGAACCTCGACGATGACAAGCTCGATGTCGTACTGGTGCAGTTCGCGGCCCTGGTGCGTGGCGGCGAAAAGGTCGCGATGTCGACCCGCGCCGGTGAGTTCGTCACGCTCAAACATCTGGTCGATGAAGTGGGCGTTGATGCCGCGCGTTATTTCTATGTGATGCGGCGCTCCGATCAGCACCTTGAATTTGATCTCGATCTGGCCACCTCGCAAAGTAACGACAACCCGGTTTATTACGTGCAATACGCTCACGCACGAGTCTGCAGCGTGTTCCGCCAGGCCGGCGAACGTGCCTTGGGCGCGCCACCGGCGGGCGCTCGTCTGGCCGACTTTCTGCGCGAAGCACCGGAACGGCGTCTCGCCATCGTGCTCTCGAAGTTCGCCGAAGTGGTGGCAAGCGCGGCAGACGCCGCCGAACCGCATCAGTTGACCAACTATCTGCGCGACCTCGCCACCGAGTTTCATGCCTATTACAACGGTCACAAGGTGCTGGTTGATGATGCGGGAGTGTGTTGGGCGCGCCTGCGTCTGATTGACGCCGTGCGCCAGGTCATCGCGAACGCGCTGGCGCTGCTCGCCATCGCCGCGCCGAGCGAGATGTAACACAGCGATGGCCGCCAAGGACTACAAACACGCCTCACCCCGCGCGCCCAAGGCGAAACCACAGGCGCCGCTCGGCAGTTGGGTATCGTTCGTCACCGGTCTCGGCCTGGGTCTGGTGGTCGCGCTGGCGGTGTATATGTGGAACGCCAAAAGTGCCGCACCGCTGGCCCCTTCCACGCCCGTAGTGGCCGAGGCCGAAGCGCGCGTCGAAGCGCCGCGCGTCAACGAACCGCCGGTCGTTGAAGGCGCCGAGAGCGTGGAGGGCGGCGAGACGGCCGAGGCTAATCTTGAGCCGCCGCGGCCGAAATTCGACTTCTACAAAATCCTGCCCGAGATGGAAGTCCCGGTGCAGGACTGGGAAAAGGAAGAGAAAGAGCAGAAGTCGGAAAAGTCCGAACAGAGCGCCGACCAGAACGCCAAGGGTGACCCGACCGCGGTTAAGGAAAAACCAGCCAGCGTCGCCGAAAAGGGCGCCTATGTGCTGCAGATTGGCTCATACAAAGGCTTTGAAGAGGCGGACCAGGCCAAAGCCCGGCTGGCGATGCAGGGTATCGCAGCCAACATCCAACGCGTTGTGATCAATGGCCATGATGTGTGGTTCCGCGTGCATGTCGGGCCGGTGTCGGACCCCAACGAGCTGCGCGCGATGCGTTTGAAGCTGCAGGAACACAAAACCGACTTCATCGTGCTCAAGATTGGCGGCGCTGGCACCACCTGAGGCAAAACAGGTTCAGGCGTTGGCGGGCTCGCCGGGTTCGGCCAGCAGCCGATTCAAGTTGTCGCGTACCGCCTTGTGAAAGGACGACTCGCCACTGCCATCGTGAAAATAGCTGGTCAGCCGGATCTCCTGGGTCAGATAGTGACCGAGCACTGCGGCGGAATTGGTCTGCCATTCGTCCCAGCTTAAGGCGCGCTGGAACAGTAACTCATGTTCGCGCTTGAGCTTGAGCGAGCTTTCCAGGAATCGCGGATAGTCAGCAGCAAGGCCCGAAAGGTCGGCGGCGCGCACCGCTTTCTGCTCGGCACTGACAGTCACCGCATCGCGCTCGGTAGCGAGAATCGCGGCGAGGGTCTTGTCGACCTGGACGGAATTCACGCCGTGGCGTCGCAGGATTGGCTCGGCCAGCGCCGCTGAATAGCGCTCCTTGGTGGTGTAGCCGCGCGCAAGGTGATCGTCCTGATAACCAGCGTCGTGGAACAACAGGGCGTAATAAACCACCTCCGCATCAATGCGGATATGCTCCTCACGGCACCGTTCGATGACCTTCTCCGCCGCCTCCAGGGTGTCCTGAATGTGGTCGAAGTTGTGATAGGGGAGCGCTGCGCTGTACAAAACCCGGGCCGCGGCCTCGAGTTGCGTGTTGCGTAAGGCTGACAGGGCCGAAGGGCTCACTGGGCAATGGGTCCAGGTTCTAAGGGTTTGGAGCGGGTGATGGGAATCGAACCCACGTAATCAGCTTGGGAAGCTGATGTTCTACCATTGAACTACACCCGCACAAGTGCGAATTCTATTGTGTGTCGGAGCATCCTCAAAGCACGACGTTCACCGGCCGCTATCGAGGTCAAGAACGTCGCCGCCGTCCCAAAGCGGCCGTTGCAAGCTTGGTTTCAGGCTCAAAGTGTTTACAATTGCGCTTGTTCAGGAGCGCGGGATATCGCAGAATCCTTGGCCTAGAATAGCTCTGATCTCAACCGGTTAGGGCGAAAGCTTAAAGCGGAGCGTCAGGGAATGATCGGGGACTTGCGGATTCGGATATCAAGAGCGCATGCAAACAGGCAAACCCATCATCGTTCTGGTCGATGACAGCGCGGCTATGCGGGCGTTCTTTGAACAGGTTGCGGCCGAAGCGAATCTGGTCTTCCACGCTTACGAGTCAGCGGAAGAGTCGATGACTTTTCTCGGCACCCAGCAGCCCGGCTTACTGTTCTTGAACGTCATGATGCCTAACCGCGACGGCTATTCGTTCCTGAAAGAGCTGCGCCGCAATGCACTGCATGCCAGCACCCCAACCGTCATGATCAGTTCCAAGGATTACGCGCAGGACCGTACCGCCGCCAAGGAGCTCGGTGTGTTGGAATTTGTAGCCAAGCCCATTTCGAAGAAGGCTATCCGCCTGCTCATCGAGAAATATCTCGGCGCAGGCCCGTTCCCCGAATGAGCGAACGCTACCTGCGCTTCTGGGGCGTGCGCGGTTCCTATGCTGCCCCGCATGAATCCCATCTCGGTGTCGGCGGCAATACTTCCTGTGTAGAAATCCGTTGTGACGATCATCTGCTGGTGTGCGATGGCGGCACCGGCATCATCTCGCTCGGCGAAGAGTTGATGGCCCAGCGCGAGCTGTCGGAACTGATGGTGGTCTTCACGCACTACCACTGGGATCACATTTGCGGATTGCCGTTCTTTCAACCCGCCTTCTCCAAGGATTGGACGATAAAGTTCTTCGGTCCCGGTGATACCGCCAAGGACATCGGCGAGCGGCTTTCGAACCAGATGAAAGCGCCGTATTTTCCGGTAGAAATCGAGACCTGGACGGCGAAAATCGAATACCTCGAACCGCAGGTGAACGGCTTCAATCACGGTCCTATCGGCGTCAGCTATTACAACGTTCATCACCCGGGCGTGACTTACGGTTATCGCATGCAGGTCGCCGGCAAATCGGTGGTCTATGTGTCCGATAACGAAGTGCAGTTCCTCAAGACCTCGATTGCCAAGCGCATTCACGAGTTCGATGAAGACGAACACGAGCTGCTCGAACGTATGGTCGATGAACAACGCTCGTCGGAAGTGTCGGCCATTCAGGGCGTCGACATTCTGGTGCACGATGCGCAATACACCCCGCATGATTACAGTCGTAAGCGTGGTTGGGGACATTCGTGTTATGTCGATACGGTCAACCTCGCAATCGATGCCGGGGTGCGCTGCCTCTATCTCTATCATCACGATCCGACATACGACGACGAACAGGTTGCCGCCATTCATCGCGATTGTCTGCAGATCATCCTTGAGCGCAAGTCGGACATGGAGTGTCACATCGCCCGCGAGGGCATGAAGATTCCGCTCTAGGGGCATGACCGTGTCGCAGCCGCTGCACGTCACGTTGAATGGTGAGAAGCGCGAGTTGCCGGCCGCCACCAGCATTGCCGATCTGATCGCACTGCTTGAAGTGCGCGGTCGTTATGCGGTCGAGGTCAACGGCGAAATCGTGCCGCGCAGCAGCCACGGCGAACAGCGCCTCAACGACGGCGATCGGGTCGAGGTAGTCGCCGCCATCGGCGGTGGTTGAGCGCAAACAGTTATACTTGCCCCTCACGCGAACGACTTCGGGGCAGCGCATGGCAAATCTCGATTCCAATTCTGGCAGCGGCGACGATCTGCTGCATATCGGCAGCCGCAGTTTCCACTCGCGGCTGATGGTCGGTACCGGCAAGTACAAAGACTTCGACGAGACCAGCGCTGCCACGCGCGCCAGCGGTGCCCAGATAGTGACGTTTGCGGTGCGACGCATGAACATCGGCCAGAATGCCGACGAGCCCAATCTGCTCGACATCATCTCGCCCGAGCAATTTACCCTTTTACCCAATACCGCCGGCTGCTACGACGCCGACACTGCGGTGCGTACCTGCCGGCTGGCGCGCGAACTGCTCGACGGCCATAACCTGGTCAAACTCGAAGTGCTGGGCGACCAGAAAACCCTCTACCCGGACGCCGTGCAGACCCTCGCGGCGGCACGAATCTTATGCGCCGAGGGATTCGAGGTGATGGTCTACACCACCGATGACCCGCTGATTGCCAAGGAACTGGAAAACATCGGCTGCGTGGCAGTGATGCCGCTGGCCGCGCCCATCGGTTCCGGCCTCGGCATTCAGAATCGTTACACCCTGCGCACCATCATCGAGAACGCCCGGGTTCCGATCATTGTCGATGCCGGGGTCGGCACTGCCTCGGACGCCAGTGTGGCGATGGAACTCGGCTGCGATGGGGTGCTGATGAACACCGCGATTGCCGAAGCACGCAACCCGGTGCTGATGGCCTCGGCCATGGGCAAAGCAGTGCAGGCAGGCCGCGAAGCCTATCGCGCCGGCCGCATGCCGCGGCGTGCTTATGCGTCGGCCTCGTCGCCTATCGACGGCACTTTTTTCTCCTGAGTCTCGCGAGTCTCCCGATGTCGGAATCGACGCCGCGCCGTTCGGTGCGCAGTTTTGTCATCCGTGCCGGTCGTATGACCGAAGCCCAGCAGCGCGCGCTCGACGAACTTTTGCCGCGCTATCGCGTGAGCCGCGACGCCCTGGCGGGTGGCCTCGCCGAGGTGTTCCCGCGGCATGCGCCTTTGTATCTCGAAATTGGCAGCGGTAACGGCGACAACGCGCTGGCCTTGGCGGCCCGTTCGCCGTCCGTCGATGTGCTCGCCAGCGAGGTCCATCCGCCAGGTGTCGGTCACACCGTGCATGAGGCGCAGCGTCGCGGACTCACCAACCTGCGTATCTTCGACGGCGACGCGCTTGAGCTACTGGCGGCGCTGCCACCGGCCTGTCTGGACGCGGTGTTCATTTTTTTTCCCGACCCGTGGCCCAAGAAGCGCCATCACAAGCGCCGGCTGGTGCAACTCGAATTGCTCGACTTGCTCGCGAGCCGGCTCAAACTGCACGGCCGTGCGCGTTTTGCCAGCGATGATGCCGACTACGCCCTGCAGGTTCGTGACGCACTGTCGGGTGACCGACGCTGGTTGAATGTGGCGGGTGCGGGCGCGTGGGCACCGCGGCCACAAGAGCGCATTCGCACGCGCTTTGAACAGCGTGCACTGCGCGATGGGCGAGCGGTGTTTGACTTGTGTTGGATGCGCGCCGCAGCCGCCCGCGCCTGATGTCGACCAGCGCTTAAGCGGCGTCGCCCGTCAGTTCGGCAAAATCTTCCAGGCAGCGGCAGTCATCCGCGCTCACCGTCGGGCCACGAAGGTCGGGCCGCGCGATGCCATACAGATAGCCGATACCCCAGCGGCGCGCGGCAGCCCGGACCTGCGCGTTGTCATCGATGAACAGCGTGCGCGCCGGATCGAAATTGACGCGTGTGTGCAGCGCATCCCAGAACGCGGCGTCTTCCTTGGCGGCGCCGAGGTCATGGGCGCTGACAATGTCGGTGAAATGTTGCGCAATACCGGTCGCGGCCAGCTTGCGCGCCAGGCTGGCGGGATGGGCGTTGGTGGCAAGCACCTGACGCAGGCCGCGTGCCCTGACCCAGGCGAGGAATTCGACCGCGCCGGGCCGCGCCCCGATCAAGTGCCCGAGTTCCTGCTCAAGGGCATGCAAATCGACCCCGAAAGCGTCGCTCCAATGTTCCAGGCAATACCAGGGCAGGGTGCCGCGCCGCGCTTCCAGACGATGTAGTACCTGGTGGCGCGCATCGTCGAGGGGGATGCTCAAACGTGCCGCGACCCGCCGCGGCAGAAGTTCGCTCCACAACTGGGTGTCGAAGTTCAAATCGAGCAACGTACCATCCATGTCGAGGATGACGCAGTCGATGCTGGCCCACGGCAGCGTGGACTCGGCGCTCACTCGCAGATCTCGCCGAACTTCTCGCAGCGGCGCTGGCATTTGTATACGCCGCGCGGGTCGACGTTACACATCTGCCCCCAGCTCTGGCAGCCGCTGTAACACTGTTTGGGCGGGTCGGCGGGCGGCGCGTCGGCGGGGCTGGTGGTGGTGACCGCCTCGGCCTCGGGGGTGGATGGGTTAAGGTCGGCGGCCGCGCCGCTCAGGCTGAAGACAAGCAGCCCGGCCAGCACCAGCCATAGCACGAGGTTGAGAGGAGTGGCGCGAGTCGCTGCAATGCGCATAGTCAGTATCCGATTCGAGCCGAGTGGGTTGCGCCGCTATGGCGCGTATACCTAGTGTACTGCAAGGGTCGACTCGCTCGGTCGGCCCGCCATCAGTCGGCTGCGCCTGCCGACGCGCTGTCGCTTTTGTGCTTGAGATCCAGCGCCATCGCCTCGCCCTGTGTGCGTTGTCCAGGCTCGAGCCTGGACGCCAACTCCGCCAGCATCGGCTTGATCTTGTCGTCCTGCGCCGCCGCCAGGGACAACCACGCATAGGCCTGCACAGGATCCGCGCCGGTACCGATGCCCTGCGCATAGACTGCGCTCAGATTGACCTGCGCCCCTACCAGCCCCTGCAACGCCGACTGCCGTAACCAGAAACGCCCTTCTTCCTCGTTCAGTGGCAGGCCTTTGCCGAACAGGTTCATGAGGCCGAACTGCATCTGGCCCTCGGCATCGCCACCATCGGCCAGCTCGCGCAGCAATACCGCCGCATGTTCGAGCCGCTGCGGTTCATCGTTATGCCTGAGGTCGAGTTTGGCGAGATGCAGTTTGGCGAGTTTGTAGTCCTGCTTGGCGGCTGCCTCCAGCCATTTGATCGCTTCTTGTTCAGCCTGCGGCGCGCTCTGCTGCTGCAGCAGAAGCATGGCGAGGTTGAACTGCGCGGCCGGCAGCCCGGCGCGCGCCGACTTCTCGAACCATTCACGGGCGATGTCCGCATTGGCGCTCACGCCCTGGCCGCGCGTGTACATCACCGCCAGGAAGAACTGCGCCTCGCGGTCGTCCAATGCCGCCGCCCGTTGGAACCAGTCAGCGGCACGCGTCGCTTCCGGCGTAACTCCGTAACCGCGCAGATACATCATGCCGAGATTGAACATCGCGCCCGGCAGATGCTGCTCTGCCGCCGCCTGGAACAACTCGCGGGCGCGTCCATAGTCCTGTGCCACGCCGCGGCCTTTGAGATACAGCACGCCGAGATTGTTCTGCGCGGTGGCATCGCCCCCCTGCGCACTGCGCTCGAACTGCGCGACGGCGCTGCCATAGTCGCCGCGCCCATAGGCGTCCGCGCCGCTTTCGGCTTGCGTGCCCGCGCTCGATGCCAACAGGACACCGAACATGATCAAGGTCTTAGCCGACATCAGTGATTCAGTCCCTCACTTAAGGTATTTAGGAAAAAATCCCAAGGCCGCGCGCATTGGGCGAGCTACCATTGGCCGCGTAGCGATAGCGTTACGCTCTACTTTGCGTTACCCCGCGGCAGCTTGCCTTGCGGGGTTTTTTTTGTCCGCATGGTGGCGCGCCACGACTTGTCTGGTGCTGCGCGCGGGTCGCCCTTTAGCGGCCAGATCTGCGCCAATCTCTTGCCTAGACTTATATTCTAGCGCTCGATACCATTTCCGATGCTCCCCGCGATGAGTCTGCGGCAGCGCTCGTATGGATGCACAAGCGTGCCCTCTTGACCACCCGCGGGTGGTTAGTACAACTCAAAAACATCTCTTCGAGGAGGAAGTCCCATCATGAAAAAGAACAACCTGAAGCCGCTCGCGCAAGCGCTTGGCACCGGTGTTGTCATGGCGCTGGCCGGTGTGGCCAATGCGGCCGACAACCCGTTCCAGATGGTCGAGTTCGGTACCGCTGTGAAGGTCGCCGGTGATGCCGTCGACATGCAGGGCAACAAGGTCACCATCAACGACGAAACCGGCTTTAAGTACGGCGGCGACGAGAAGGCCGGCTACGCGAGTGGCAAGATTGCGACCGGCAAGAAGGACCCCGCAGTGTGCGGCACCTTCTCCGGTGGCAGCTGCTCCGTGCAGCATCTTGCCAAGTAAGCTCAGCGCTTAAGCTGTCGTTGAGTGCCGGTGCAGCGGACTTACCGCGTCAATGGCACCGGACTCGGTCTGCGGCGGGCCCATCTGGGGCCGCTGCAAGACCATGTCCCTGATGAAATCTCATTTTTTGAAGTAGCGCCCGAAAACTGGCTGGGGGTAGGCGGCCGCCTGGGCGAGGCTTTTGCGCGTATCAGTGCCACGCGCCCGCTGCTCTGTCATGGATTGTTGCTCAATCTCGGCGGGCCCGATGCGCTGGACGGTCCGTTCATCGAACGTATCAAGACTTTTCTCGACCGCCACCGCGCCGTCATCTACGGCGATCACCTGTCCTATTGCGCGGCAGGCGGGCAGCTCTACGAGCTGTTGCCCATCCCTTTCACCGGCGAGGCGGTGCGCCATGTCGCGACGCGCATTCGCGAAGTGCAGGACCGCCTGGAAAGACGTATTGCAGTCGAGAACCCGTCCTACTACGTCAAACTCAGCGACGAACTCGACGAATCGACGTTCATCAATGCGGTGCTGGCTGAAGCCGATTGCGAGTTGCTCATCGACATCAACAACATCTATGTCAACAGCGTCAATCACGGCTATGACGCACGTGTGTTCCTCACCAGCCTGCCCGCAGATCGTATCGCCTACGCCCATATCGCCGGTCACTACCAGGACCACGATGGCCTCATCGTCGACACCCACGGCACACCGATAGTCGATCCGGTATGGGCGTTGCTGGACTTCGCTTATCAGCACTTCGGTGTATTTCCGACGCTGCTCGAACGTGACGAGAACATTCCGCCACTGGCAGATCTGCTGCCGGAAGTAGGCCGCATCATCACCGCCCAGCAGCGCCACCTCACGCGCAACGACGGCATGGCGGCGTGAGCGCGCCGGCCGAGGCTGAATTCGCGCGCCTGCAACGCGCGTTCGCCGCCTACCTGCGCGACCCGCAACAGGTTGCGCCTCCCGCTGGCCTCGAGCCGCGTGGCCTCGGTGTATATCGCCATGCGGTGTACGCCAATATTGAACGCTTCATGCACGACAACTATCCGCGCGTGCGAGCGGTGATGGACGACGACGCATGGCATGTGATGGTGCGCGATTACCTGATTCGTCACGAGGCGCGCGCCAGCGCGTTCGTCGACCTGCCGGCGGAGTTCCTCGACTATCTCGAACACGAGTGCGAAACCAAGCCGTCGTTACCATTCCTCTATGAACTCGCCCATTTCGATTGGCTGGAAACCCTGGTGGGTGCCAACCCGCGACCTGTCAGTCTCGCGGGTATTGACCGCGATGGTGACCTCATCGACGCGGTGCCGGTCGCCAATCCCGTCATGGTGATGCACACCTATCTTTTTCCGGTGCACGCCATCGACGGCGACTATCGCCCGCTCGCGCCGCCACCGCAGCCGACGCGCATTGCTGCGTTCCGCGATGTCGGGCATGAATACGGCTTTCTCGATCTCAATCCTGCCGCTGCGCGCCTGTTGGAATTGATCATGGAAGGGCGCGGCCGCAGCGGGCGCCAGATCTTCGAGACCATCGCCGCCGAATTGAACACCCCGGATGTTGCCGCCCTCATCGAAGCAGGCGGTACAATTCTTGCTCGGATGCGTGCACGGGACGTTATCCTGGGCAGCATGCGCCCCTGAATGTCGTGCACGGTGCGTCGACCGCACCACTGACCTGACCCAACCCTACATCGCGTAAGCGTGAGCACGGACCTCGAAGCCCAATGAAACGCATCAAGAAATTGCTGGTGGCCAATCGCGGCGAAATCGCCATCCGTGTCATGCGCGCCGCCGCCGAACTCGACATCGACAGCGTCGCTGTTTATTCCCACGAAGACCGCTTCGCATTACACCGCTTCAAGGTCGAGCAAGCGCACCAGATCGGCGCGGGTTGTACGCCGGTGCAGGCTTATTTGCAGATAGATGAAATCGTGCAGGTGGCGCTGGACTCGGGCTGCGATGCGATTCATCCGGGCTATGGTTTCCTGGCCGAAAGCCCCGAGTTTGCCGAAGCCTGTCTGGCCGCAGGCCTGATCTTTGTCGGGCCACCACCGTCAGTGATGCGACTGCTGGGCAATAAAGTGGCGGCACGCGAGCTGGCACAAAAGAGCGGCGTGCCACTCATGCCGGCCACCGCCGCGTTGCCGCGCGACCCGGCCGACATCGAAAAACTCGCCGCAGGCATCGGCTATCCGCTCATGCTGAAGGCCTCGTGGGGCGGCGGTGGCCGCGGCATGCGCGTCATCGAAGGCCCCGACACACTGCACGAACTGGTCGATATCGGCCGCAAGGAAGCCGGACTCGCGTTTGGCAATGACGAGGTCTATCTCGAAAAACTGGTGCGCCGCGCGCGCCATGTCGAAGTACAGATCCTGGGCGACACCCACGGCAACATCGTGCATCTGTTCGAGCGTGACTGCACCGTGCAACGGCGCAATCAGAAAATCGTCGAACGCGCACCGGCGCTCTATCTCGACGACACACAGCGTGCAGCGGTGTGCGGCGCGGCGCTCGCGCTGTGTCGCAAGGCGAATTACGTCAATGCCGGCACAGTTGAATTTCTGCAGGATGCCGAGACCGGTGCGTTCTTCTTCATCGAGGTCAATCCACGCATCCAGGTTGAACACACGGTGACCGAAGCGATCACCGGTATTGATATCGTCAAAGCCCAGATCCGCATCGCCGAGGGTTATGCCATCGGCAGCGAAGAATCGGGCGTGCCGCAGCAAGAGAACATCACCATGCGCGGCCATGCGGTGCAGTGTCGCGTGACGTCGGAAGACCCGGAAAACAATTTTATTCCCGACTACGGCACCATCACGGCCTATCGCAGCCCGACCGGTTTTGGCATCCGCCTCGACGCCGGCACCGCCTATGTCGGCGCACGCATCACGCGTTATTACGATTCACTGCTGGTCAAGATAACGGCGTGGGCCAACAATCCGGAGGAAGTCTCGCAGCGCATGCTGCGCGCATTACGTGAGTTCCGTATCCGTGGCGTCAGCACCAACCTGCGCTTCCTGATCGGACTGCATGAAAACCAGCAATTCCGCCGCGCCGAATACACCACTCGCTTCATCGACGAAACGCCGGGCTTGCTGGTATTCGCGCGGCGACGCGACCGCGCCTCGCGGCTGCTGCGTTTCATAGGCGAGGTCGCCGTCAATGGGAATCCCGCCGTCATCGGCCGCGCACGACCACGCGTGCTGCGTCGGCCCCATGCGCCCGACACCACTGGCTTGACCATCGCGAGCGGCAGCCGTGCACGTTTCGAAGCGCTGGGTGCGCGCGGTTTTGCACAATGGATGCTGGACCAACCGCAGGTGCTGGTGACTGACACCACGTTCCGCGATGCCCATCAGTCCTTGCTCGCGACCCGCGTGCGCAGCTACGACATGCTGGCGGTAGCCGATGCCTATGCGCGACTGGTGCCGGAGTTGCTGTCGGTCGAATGCTGGGGCGGCGCCACCTTCGATGTCGCGATGCGTTTCCTGCATGAATGTCCGTGGCGGCGCCTGACCGCGTTGCGCGAGCGCATGCCGAATATTCTGACCCAGATGTTGCTGCGCGCCTCCAACGGTGTCGGCTACAAGAACTATGCCGACAACGTCGTCATTCATTTTGTACAGCAGGCCGCCCATGCCGGCGTCGACATCTTCCGTATCTTCGATTCCCTGAACTGGGTCGAGAACATGCGTATCGCCATAGATGCGGTGGCGGCAACCGGCAAGATTGCCGAAGCGGCGATTTGTTATACCGGCAACCTCAGTGACCCACGCTGCACGAAATACGATCTGCGCTATTACGTGAAGATGGCCAAGGAACTCGAAGCGGCGGGCGCCCATGTGCTTGGCATCAAGGACATGGCGGGCCTGTGTCGTCCGCAGGCGGCGCGCGATCTGGTGAAGGCACTCAAACAAGAGATCAGCATCCCGATTCACTTCCATACCCACGATACCAGCGGCATCTCGGCGGCGAGCGTGCTGGCGGCGGTCGAATCAGGCGTCGATGCTGTTGACGCGGCGGTGGATGCGATGAGCGGTCTGACCTCGCAGCCCAATCTCGGCTCGCTGGTTGAAGCCCTGCGTCATGGTCCGCGTGACACCGGCTTGAATCCCGATGCCATCCGCAAGCTGTCCCACTACTGGGACGAAGTGCGCGGCAACTATCTGGCCTTTGAAAGCGAAGAGCGTGCCGGCGCATCGGAAGTCTATGTGCACGGCATGCCGGGCGGGCAGTACACCAACCTGCGTGAGCAGGCGCGCTCTTTAGGTCTCGGTGAACACTGGCCGGAAGTGGCGCAGGCCTATGCCGAGGTCAATGACATGTTCGGCGACATCGTCAAGGTCACACCGAGTTCCAAGGTAGTCGGCGACATGGCGTTGATGATGGTCACCAGCGGCCTGACCCGCGCGGCGGTCGAAGACCCGGCGGTCGATGTCGCCTTTCCTGAATCGGTGGTGTCGTTTTTCCGTGGCGATCTCGGTCAGCCGCCCGGCGGTTTCCCGCTGGCCCTCAAGGACAAAATCCTGGCCGGCAAGGCGCCTATCACGGTGCGGCCGGGTTCGGTGATCGCGCCGGTCGATCTGGCCGCGGCGCGCGCCGAGGCCGAACAGAAAGTTGATCGACACATCAGCGAATATGAACTCGCGTCCTACCTCATGTATCCCGAGGTCTTCATCGACTACGCCCATACGCGGCGCATGTATGGCGACCTGACCGATCTGCCGACCTCGGTGTTTTTCTACGGCATGGAAATCGGTGAGGAGATCAACGTCGCGCTCGATAACGGACCCACGCTGGTGATCCGTTATCTCGGTACCAACGAGCACCACGATGACGGACAGCGCACGGTCTATTTCGAACTCAATGGCCAGCCACGCACGGTCAAGATTGAAGATCGTACCCAGCCAACCTTGAAGGCACCGCGGGTCAAGGCGGAGGCGGGCAATGCCCGTCACGTCGGCGCGCCCATGCCCGGTCTCATCGCTCAGATAAACGTGCGCTCGGGAGACGAGGTCAGCAAGGGTGATGCGCTCATGACTATCGAAGCGATGAAAATGCAGACCAGCATCCGCGCCGAACGCGACGGTCGTATTGCCGAAGTGGCGGTTCAGCCCGGTGCGCAGGTTGAATCGAAAGACCTGCTGGTGGTCTTTGCCTGACGGCTGCGAGCTGGGCCTTCAGGCACCAAGCAGGTCGTGCAGGTCGCGCAATTGCTGCTCGGCCTGTTCGACCAGCAACAGGCGTCGGGACGGTGACAGACTGCCATCGCTGAGTTTGCGATAGGCGGCAATGTGCTCGATGGCGGGCACCGCATCGGACCACGGTGGCGGCGCGTTATCGTGGGCATGGGCGAGCGCGATGCAGTCACTGAGATCGAGCGCATCCTGCGCGGCCCGCGTCCAGTGTTCAGCATGCAGACTGGCGGTGACGATGCTGTCAGGAAAATGCCAGGCACGCA
>CAMCBY010000012.1 GCA_945873015.1 Klebsiella pneumoniae | reverse complement strand
GCGCCGTTTGGTCAGCAGCGCGCCATTGAGGCCATTCGTTTCGGCGTCGAAATGCGCCTGCCCGGCCACAACCTGTTCGTGATGGGACCGGCGGGCACCGGCCGGCGCAGCTTCGTCGGTGATTTTCTCAAGCAGTTGTCGCACGCTGATGCCGCACCCGCGGACTGGTGTTACGTCAACGACTTCACCGACTCAACGAGGCCACAAGCCTTAAAATTGCCGGCCGGCGTCGGCAGGCGTTTCGCGCGCGCCGTCGAGCGTTGTCTGACGGAAGTGCAGGCCGCGGTCGGAGCGGCGTTCGCCAGCGAGGAATACCGTCATCGTCGGCAGGCCATCGAACGCGAGTTTGAGGAAAGCCAGGGGCACGCTTTTGAACAGGTGCAGCAGGCCGCGCGCGAACGCAATATCCGTATCATGCAGACACCCGGCGGCATGGTGTTCGCTCCGGTGGTTGATGGCGTGGTGCTCGGACCGCAGGAGTTCGAGAAACTGAGCGCGGAACAGCAGGCCACCATTCAGCGTGCGGTGGAAGAGGTGGGCAAGCTGTTTCAGGACAGCATGCAACACACTCCCGAACGACTGCGCGGCGCGCGCGAGCGTATCGGCGAACTTGATCACGAGGTCGCTGACCTCGCTATCCGCCGGCTGGTGGCGGAAGTCGCTCAGCAATTTGTCGAGGTCGATGCAGCACGCGCCTATCTGGAAACGATGCGCGCCGATTTGACCAGCCACTATGAGTTATTGCGCGAGCCCGCGCCGCCGGTGGCCGGTATGCCGCTGCGACTCGACGTCGATGGCGAGGATCCGGGGGATTCGCGCGTGCAACGACGTTATGGCGTGAATGTGCTGGTCTCACGTGAACCACAGGACGGTGTGCCGGTGGTGATCGAGGAGCGGCCGTCTTACGGACGGCTGCTCGGAAAAATTGAGCACCGGGTGCACTTTGGAGCACTCAGCACGGATTTCAAGCTGATTCGCGCCGGCGCGCTGCACGAGGCCAACGGCGGTTATCTGGTGATGAACGCCTCGCGCCTGTTGTCCGAACCGTTTGCCTGGGATGCCCTTAAGGAAACACTGCGCAACGGCAGCATACGCATCGTGCCGCTGGAGCAGGCCTATGGTTTTGCCTCCACGGTGTCGCTCGAGCCGGCGCCGATTCCACTCAAGCTCAAGGTCATCCTGATTGGCGCGCCACGGCTCTACTACATGCTGCGCGAGCTCGATCCTGAGTTCGACGATTTCTTCAAGGTGGTGGCTGAGTTTGACGATCGCACCGTACGTGACGATGGCGCACAACTCGAGTTCGCCCGTCTGCTGGCGAGTGCCGCGCGCAGCGACAGCCTGCTGGCGCTGGAACGTGGCGCGGTGGCACGCGTGATCGAGGAAAGTGCGCGCTGGGCCGAGGACGCCGAACGCCTGTCGACCGAGTTGCGCCGTGCTATCGACCTGGTGCGCGAAGGCGACTATTGGGCGCGCAAGCGAGCGGCCACCGTCATCGAGCGCGGCGACATCGAGCAGGCCATCGAACGTCAGGCCTATCGCAAGGGCCGTGTCTATGAGCGGATTCAGGAAGAGATCCTGCGCGGCACCTTGCTCATTGATACCCGCGGTACGCGCGTCGGCCAGATCAATGGCCTCGCGGTGATGACGGTCGGCGATCAGCCGTTTGGTAAACCGAGTCGTATCAGCGCACGGGTGAGTGTCGGCAGTGGCGCGGTGATCGATATCGAACGCGAGGCCGAACTCGGTGGTGAACTGCATTCCAAAGGGGTCATGATCCTGTCGGGTTATATCGCCGCACGTTATGCGCAGTGGGCGCCGGCATCGTTTTCGGCGACCTTGGCGTTTGAACAATCCTATGGCGGCGTGGATGGTGACAGTGCGTCCTCGACCGAACTCTATGCGCTGCTGTCGGCTTTGTCGGAAGTGCCGGTGCGTCAGGATCTTGCCGTCACCGGCTCGGTCAACCAGTTTGGCGATGTGCAGGCCATCGGTGGTGTGAATCACAAAATCGAAGGATTTTTTGATATCTGCGCGAAACGCGGCCTCACCGGCAGCCAGGGCGTGTTGATCCCGACCGCCAACATCAAACACCTGATGCTGCGTCCACGTGTGGTGGAAGCGGTGGCGGCCGGCCGCTTCCATATCTATGCAATCGATTCCATCGATCAGGGCGTCAGCCTGCTGACCGGCATGGAAGCGGGCACGCAGGACGCCGACGGCAGTTATGCCGAGGGCACGCTCAACCGGCGTGTTTTCGACAGGCTCGCGAGTTTTGCCCTGGCGCGGCGTCAGTTCGGCCAGAACAATGGTACGGGTGAGGCTCTGACATGACTGAGGAACTCAGGCCCCCGCCACCACCGCCGGCGAACGAGCGTCGTTCTGCAGCGGGCCTGCGGCGCTTTGCCATCGCACTTACCCGTCGCGAACTGCCGTCGCCCGTGCTCAGCGTGCTGCTGAGCGCGCTTGGCAATCATGAGCCGCCGGAAATGCGCGCGGTGTTCATCGAAGACGCCGATCTGCTCAATGCGGTGGCGCTGCCATTCATCCATGAGCTGTGTGTGCTGACCCATGTCCGGCGCCCTATCGATCGCGCCCGCCTGGAAGTGCTTTTCGAGCGTGAAGCGGCGGCGGCGTCGAGCGCGGTAGCAGAACTGGTGCAACGGCTGGGATGGCGGTGTAAGTTCGAGGTTTTGCGCGCGCGCAAGGCCACTGCGTTGCGCGCAACACTCGCTGACGTTGATGTTTTGTTGTTGCCAGGTGTGGCGGGTCGCGCGCAGCGCAGCGCTGCGGCACCTGTACTCGCGGTGCTGGACGACAGTACGAGTGGCACACATTGTCGGCTGCTGGCGCAGCGTCTGGCGACGGCAGTCGGTGCGCCGCTGACGGTCTGCCAAGTGCTTGCCGAGGGACAGTCAGCGGCGGAGCCTGGCGGCGCTGTCGCGCTGGATGCGGTGCCGAGCCTGATCGCGGGCCGCCAAGTGCAGTGGGTGCTGTTGGCCGCAGCGCTGGTGCCGCGCCTCGCGCACCACGCCGTGGAACTCGACGAGATGTGCGCGGCACCCTTGCTGGTGGTTAACTGACGCGTGCTGTGCTCACGGCGCGAAGGTGGCGGTGACGTGCTCAGTGTCGAGATATTCCCGCACCGAGACCAATTTGCCGTCGCGAATGACCATCATGAAATGGTATTCGTTTTTGTACACACGGCCGTTGTTGAACTCACCATAGGATACCGCCTCGACCGATACCCGATCGCCTTCGGCGCACAATGCGGTCGGCGTCACTGACAAACCCTTCGGTGCCATCGGCGTGATCTGACCGAGCAGGTTGGCGAACTCTTTCTTGTTGTACGTGGCGGACAAGGCGGTGGTGCCAGCCACCCACCAGGTCGCGTCGTCGGCCAGCATGGCCAATGCCTCGTCAAATTTTCCATTCGAAAAGGCCTGCCAGAAACGTGTGACCAGGGCTTTGTTGTCTTCGATGCTCATGGATCTCTCCTTGCTGTGTTGCGCCGAGACTAACGAAACTCGGCGTCAGCCGACAGGCCCCGATAGTGTGGAGGCGGGTGTGACGATGGGGCAGCCGGCGCAATTGGGCTAAGCTGCGCGCTCTTTCGACAGACCCATCGGACCTTATCTCGTGCGCATCACTCACCTGCTGTTTCCCGTGCTCGGCCTGACGCTGCTGGCGGCGGTGTTATGGCAGACCGATTTCGGCCAATTGCGCGCCCATGTCGAAGCGGTGGGCTGGAAAAGCTTCGCGCAGATCTGCGCCTTGTTCCTGGTTTATTTCGCGGCCGACGTCATCAACTGGCAAGCCGCTCTGCCGCAGGTGCCGCGTACGCCGCGCTGGTTTTTACGGCTGTGGCTGGTGCGCATGATTGGCGATGCTTATAACAACGTCACGCCGACCGCAGCCTTGGGCGGTGAGCCCGTCAAGGCGTGGCTCATGCGGCGTCGTTACGGCGTGCCGTGGCGTGACACGGGCGCCGGCATCGTCATCGCGCGTACCAGCACCATGTTCGCCCTGATCCTGTTTGTTGCTATCGGGGTTCTACTGGTATGGCAGCGGCCAGGCATGAGCACGCAACAACAAGGGCTGGCGGCGGGCACTTTACTGGCGGTGATGGCCGGCACCGCGACGATTTTTCTGGTGCAGTATTTCAAGCTCTCGACGCGCCTTGCACACGCGGCCGGCAATACCCGTTGGGGTGCGCGTCTGTTGCGCGCGATTGCAGCGGTCGAAGATATCGACCGCCAACTCACAAACTACTATCGCGCCCATCGTCTCGCGCTGCTGGTGTCGATAGCCGCGGCGTGGCTGGCGTGGGTGCTGGGTGCGCTCGAAGCGTGGCTGGTGCTGAAAGCGCTCGGTGTCGAGGTCAGTTTTGCTGACGTGTGGATCATGGAAGCCTTCGTACAAAGCGTACGCGCTGCAAGTTTCTTCATTCCGGCCTCACTCGGTGCCCAGGAAGCGGCGATCCTGGTCATGATTGAGTGGCTGCTCGGTTCCCATTCAGTGGGGGTCGCGACCGCACTGGTGCGGCGCGCGCGTGAAGTGTTGTGGATAGCCGTGAGTCTGGCTGTCAGTGGTGCCTGTGCGGCGACGCCGCGCCGCATCAATCCACACGATTTGGGCGATTGAGCACGATTAAGTGTGCCAATGGCGCGATTGAAAGCGCCGCCTGCGAAAGGCATCATGGCCCGCATCATCGAACGCACATCAAGCAGAGCACGGCATGCGACCTATAGACTATTTTGAGCGCGGCGCTTCCATCGAACCAACCCGTCCTTTTCTGATCGGTAACGGTCAGACCTACAACTTCGCGGCTGCCAAAGATTTGATTGACGACATCGCCCGCGGTCTTTACGCCGCGGGTTTTGTCGAGGGCGATTCGATAGCGGTTTATTCGCCTAACGATCCGCTCGCGATGTTGTGTGTGTTTGCCTCGATGCGCGCCGGTGGCGCGTGGGTGCCGGTCAACGTGCGCAACTCGGCCAGTGCCAATGGCGCCTACATGGCCTACACCCGCACACGCTGGCTGTTCTTTCATTCCAGCGTGGCCGACCTCGCCCGCCAGGCGATAGCGATGATGCCGGAATTGAAGGGTGCCTATTGTCTCGACAGCGCGGCCTGCGGTGCGCCCTTGCTGAAAGACTTCTGCGCGGCCGGCAGCGGCGTCGAGATCCCTGATTGGTCCGACCCGTTTGGCGCGCCGAACGGACCGTTCTCGCGCTGGCCTACCGGCGGCACCACCGGCCCGTCCAAGGGCGTGGAAATGAGTAACGCGTCGGTCGTGACCATGATTGAGCTCGGTCTCAAACATTATGTGGCCGGGCGCGAAGACAACATCGTGCATCTTGCCGTCGCACCCATCACCCACGCGGCCGGCGCCATCATTGTGATCTTCGCGGCGGTGGGCGGCACCACGGTGGTATTGCCGGGTTTCGACGCGAGCGCCGTGCTGGAAGCGATACAGACCCATCGTGTCACCCATATCTTTCTGCCGCCGACCGCCTATTACGCGCTGCTCGATCATCCGGATGTGAAGAATTACGACTGCTCGAGTCTGCGTCAGATCCTGATAGCTGCGGCGCCGGTGTCGCCGGACAAGTTCCGTCGTGGGGTGGAAGTGTTTGGCCCGGTGATCTGCCAGTGTTACGGTCAGGCCGAAGCGCCGATGCTGGTCTCGATGTTGTCGCCGGAAGTGGTAGCCGCTGCCGCCGAGGGTTCTCATCCCGAACGCCTCAAGAGTTGCGGCAAGGTGACCTCGAATACCCTCGTCGCGATTCTCGACGACGACGGCAAGTCGGTGGCTATGGGCGAGCGCGGCGAGATCTGCTGCCGTGGTCCGCTCGTCACGCCGGGCTATTTCGAGAAACCGGAAGAGACGCAGGAAGCGCGCAAGTTCGGCTGGCATCACACCGGTGACGTCGGTTATCTCGACAAGTATGGTTATCTCTACATCGTCGATCGCAAGAAAGACATGATCATCACCGGTGGCTTTAATGTATTCGCGACCGAAGTCGAAGCACCGATACTCGCGATGCCGGAAGTACTCGAATGCGCCGTGATCGGTGTGCCCGATGAAAAATGGGGCGAGTCGATCAAGGCGGTGGTGGTATTGAAGGCAGGCGAGAATTTGAGCGCAGACGAAATCATGGAGCGGTGCCGCGCCAGGATCGGCGCCATGAAAGCACCCAAGTCTGTCGAACTGTGGGATGCGATCCCCAAGACCGCGGTCGGCAAGACCGACAAAAAAGTCATACGTGCAAAATACTGGGCAGACGCCGATCGTGCGGTGAATTAATGGCGCGGTGCGCTCTCTCGATTTTGTGGGTCAGATTTTAATCTGACATTGACGATTGAGACTTCGAGCGACCCGCTTATCGAATGTCAGATTAAAATCTGACCCACAAAAACACCAATAGGCGGCGTTCAGGATATGCCGGTCTGTGTGATGTCACTGTCGATCAGTAGTGTGCCGCCTAAGTGTGAGTAGCTGCGGTAGTGCTGGCCGCCGATATTTTCGCCAGCAAGATCTTCAGTCCAGCCCTGGCCAGTCGATGTCACCGTGTCACCGGCATCGCCATCGATACGCAGACTTTGTGTATCGCTCAAGGCCAGCACATCGCGAAAATCGAGATTGAGGGTGTTGGCACCGTTGCCGGTGAGATCGATACGTTCAACGCCGGTCACGGTATGCGGTGCGAGCAGGGTGAAGTCCAGCGTCACACCCGCGCCATCGATATGTAGCGTGTCGGTACCGCTACCGCCGTCGCCATGACGCAGGCCCTCATGCCATACCAGCACATCGTCGCCAGCGCCTCCTATCAGGACATCGGCACCCGCGACCCCATCGAGCGTATCGTTGCCGAGCCCTCCGACAAGTTGTTCGTCGGCGCGGGCGCCGGTCAGGGTGTCGTTGCCGCTGGTGCCTTGTTGATCGACCGTGCCGGTGAAGTCACGGCCGAAGATGACGTAGGCGCTGCCTTTGGCGTTGCTCGCGCTTGGCGCGCCGATCAGGATGTCATCATAACCGTCACCATTGATGTCGCCCGCCGCGCTGAGCGCGGTACCACTGAGTCCCGACGTTGTCGGGTTATCCGGATTGCGACCGTCCAAGCGTAAGCCGAGGCTCCCGTCTATTGAGGCAAGTGATAGCGGCGAGGTGAAGATCTCGGCCGTACCGAACAACAGATAGCTTGAACCGGCGTTTGCTCCAGATTCGTCGGTATTTGGCGCGCCGATCAAAAGGTCTCCGAATCCATCACCATTGACATCGCCAGCGGCCGCAACGGCGCGTCCGCTGCTATCGCCCACCGCCACCCCATCGATGCGAAAACCATTGCTTCCGTCGAGCGTGCTGAGGTCAAAACTTGCACTGAAGCTAGACTTGCCGAACACCAGATAACTGGAACCAGAACCGGAACCGTTCGGGGCGGCATCGTTGGCGCCGATTACAAAATCTTCAAAGCCATCGCCATTAAAATCTCCAGCCCCGGAGACCGAGATGCCGGTGTGATCACCGGCAGTAATGCCGAGCAATTTAAATCCGTTACTGCCGTTGAGAGTGCCGAGGTTGATAGGTGCCACGGGAGCGGTATCGGTGCCGAACACCACAAAGCTCATCCCTGCCTCAATCCGACCTGCAGCGGTTGCCTTGGAGCCACCAATGATTAAGTCATTGAGGCCATCGCCATTGACGTCACCCGCTCGCCCGATTTTCTGTACTTGCGACAAATCCGCGCCTTCAAGTAGAAAACCGTCGCTGCCGCTCAGCGAGCCAAGCCCGATAGTGGAGCTGAATGGTGCCGCACTGCCGAATAAGACATAGGCGCTGCCGATCGTGGGTGTAAAACCGTCATCGCGATCCGCGACTACCGCGAGATCGCCGAATCCGTCGCCGTTAAAATCGCCCAGAGAACTGACAGCGCGGCCGCTGTAGTCGCTGGCGGCGGCACCGAGCAAAGCTACTCCGCTGGTGCCGTTCAAACTGCCGAGGTCAATCTGAGAGGCGCCCAGTGCAGCCTGAAGTACCACGTAACTCGCGCCTGCTACTTCACCCGCTGTGCTGTTGATCGGGGCGCCGATCAGAACGTCATCGAAGCCATCGCCATCAATGTCTTCGAGCAGACTTACGCTGAAGCCCGAGTTATCGCTAGCGGCGGCCCCATCCAGTCGAAATCCATTCTGACCGTTCAGTGTAGTTAGGTCGAAAGTTGCACCATGAGTGGCTGTGCCACCAAAAATCACGTAGCTCAAGCCTGACTGCGGACGGCCGCTTGCGCTTCCTCGCGGCGAGCCGACGACAAAATCGGCGAAACCGTCGCCGTTTACGTCCTCACCGCCGCTGACACTGGTACCGAGCTTGGGCCCATCCATACGAAATCCATTCGTGCCATCGAGCTCCGTCAGTGCAACGATGCCGCCCCCAACGAGACCCACACCATCGGCAACATCCACCTCAAACTGGCCCGACTCATAACGCGTGAAACCGGTGTCTGCGCCGGTAGTTTCGGTCCAGGTGCCGGCGAGGTTCAGCAAGTCGTTGCTGTCACCGAGGATACGTAAGCTACGCGCGCCGCCCGTCAGTGCTCCCACCCCGAGGGTGTTCAGCAACACCGTGCTCGCCACACCGCTACGCATATCAATGGTTTCGATACTGCGCACCTGCGCGCTGCTGCCATCGAAGTTCGCGCCACCGGTCATCACGCGCAACGTATCGTCGCCGCTGCCGCCATCGATGCGGCGGTCGACGCTGTCGTAGGTCAAGGTGTCGTCGCCGGCACCACCCTGCAGAGCATCGATGCCGGCGCCGCCGTCGAGGGTGTCGTTGCCGCGTCCACCGACCAGGTTGTCGGCGCCGCTGGTACCGCTCAGGGTGTCGCTGGCGCTGCTGCCTTCCTGGGCGACAATGCCGGTGAAGTCGCGGCCATAGACGAGATAGCTGCTGCCACTGTCGGTGCCGTTGGAGTCGACGAGGCTGGCGCCGATCAGCACATCGCGGTAACCGTCGCCGTTGACATCACCGGCCGCGCTGACCGCGATACCGGCGCCATCGCCACTCGCGAGACCGTCGAAGCGCAGCCCGTTGCTGCCGTCGATATCGCTGAGCGCCAACGCCGTGACGCCGTCGCGCTCGGCGCCGAACAACAGATAGGCGGCGCCGGAGGCATCGCCATTCGGGTCGGCGGCGTTGGCACCCAGCAGCAAGTCATCGTAGCCGTCGCCATTGACGTCGCCGGCAGCGCGCACGCTATAACCAGCGCGGTCGCCAGCGGCAACACCTTCGATACGAAAGCCGTCTTCGGCGGCGAGTCCGTTGAGCGCGAGGCTGGTGCCAAAACCGCTGGTCTTGCCGAACACCACGTAGGCTGCGCCGGCATCGGCGCCTTGCGGGTCGGCACGCGAGGCGCCGATCACGAGGTCGTTTAAACCATCGCCATTGATGTCACCGGCATTGCTGACCGAGAAGCCGGCGCCATCGCCCGCCGCCGCGCCGTCGATACGAAATCCGTCTTCGGCGGCGAGTGCATTGAGCGCGAGGCTGGCGCCAAAACCGCTGGTCTTGCCGAACACCACGTAAGCCGAGCCCGACAAGGCGCCGCTGCCGTTATGCCCCGGCGCGCCCACCAGCAGGTCACCGAAGCCGTCGCCATTGATATCGCCGAGGCCGCTGACCACGCCGGCTGCGTCGTCGGCTGCGCTGCCATCGAGACGAAAACCGTTGTTGCCATCAAGCGTGGTGAGATCGAAGTCACCCGTGAACGGGCCCGTGCGACCAAACACCACATAACTCGAGCCTGAGCCGTTGCCATTCGGCGCCGCGGCGCTGGCACCGATGATGATGTCGGCCAGACCATCGCCGTTGATGTCACCGGCGCCCGCCAGTGCAATTCCGAGGGTGTCGCCGGCGGCGAGGCCGTTGAAGGCGAAGCCGGCGCTGGTGCTGAGACCATCGAGCGCCAAGGTGGCGGCGAAGGGTGCGTCATCGCCAAAGACCAGATAGGCGGCGCCCGACTGTGCGCCATTGGCAGTCCGTAGCGGCGCGCCGACGAGGAGGTCGGCAATGCCATCTCCATTAAAGTCGCCGGCGTCGCGTAAGGTCGTGCCGGCCGCGTCGCCGTTGCTGATGCCATCGATCCGAAAGCCGTTGGCTCCGGTCAGGCTGCTGAGTGCGAGCGTGGCAGCAAACGGGTCGCTGCTGCCGAACACCAGGTGGCTGGCGCCGGCACCGTTGCCGGGCGCGCCAATGGCGAAGTCGGCGAGGCCGTCGTCATCGATGTCGCCGAGGGCCGTGAGCGATGTGCCGCTGCCAGCACTCGCGGCCGCGCCATCGAAGCGTGTGCCGTTGGTGCCATCGAGCGATGCCAGACTGAACGCCCCGTTGATGACGAGATGGGCACTGGCTTCGACCTGCAGGCTCACGTCACCCTGAGTGAAAGTGATGAGGCCGGCAGCGCTGGCCCCCGCGCTCCAGCCGCCGTTGATATAAACGCTGTCGTCGCTGCCGGCGACGATACGCAGCGCGCCGGTGTCCGACAGCACTGTGACGAGCCCGGCATCGACCGCCAGGGCGTTGGCGCCTGTGCCGCGCAGGTCTATCGATTCAAAGGCGCTGAAGCTGCCGAGGCGCGCGGCGCCGAGAGAGATGCCGCTGGCGGCGAGTTT
Organism: Klebsiella pneumoniae; assembly: GCA_945873015.1. Classification (GTDB taxonomy): domain Bacteria; phylum Pseudomonadota; class Gammaproteobacteria; genus JADJYF01. Next base: position 14,554 of record CAMCBY010000012.1, on the reverse strand, counting down.
TAAGGTGTCGTTGCCGCTGCTACCGTCCTGGCGGGTATCGTCGCTGTCATAGGTCAGGGTGTCGTCGCCGCTGCCGCCGAGCAAGGTGTCGCTGCCCGCCCCGCCGTCGAGCCTGTCATTGCCGTCGCCGCCCGACAATATATCGACGCCATCCTGGCCTTCGAGGCGATCATTGCCGGCGTCGCCACGCAGACTGTCGTTACCGGTGTCCCCCAGCAGGGTGTCGTTGCCGGTGCCGCCGCTGAGGACGTCGTTGCCGGTGCCGCCGTTCAGGGTGTCGTTGCCGGCACCGCCCAACAAGATGTCGTTGCCGGCGCCGCCATCGAGCCTATCGACACCGCCGCCGCCGTCCAGTCGATCGACGCCGCGCTCGCCGCGCAGGGTGTCGAGGCCATCGCCGCCGAACAGGCGATCGTCGCCGCTGCCGCCCAGCAGGATGTCGTTGCCGGCACCGCCGGTGAGAATGTCATTGCCGGTGCCGCCTTCGAGCGTATCGTTGCCCACACCGCCATCGAGTTTGTCGTTGCCGCCGAGGCCGCGCAGCCGGTCGTTGCCAGCGAGCCCGAGCAGGGTGTCGGCGCTGGCACCGCCCGTCAGTAGGTCTTTGCCGGCAGTACCGCGTCGTGTCGCCATAGGAGTTCGTCCTGCTTAAGGATGATGCGGTCGCACGTCGCTGTGTCGAGCCCAGCAGGGCGTCGCATCCAATCTAGAGATTCTGGTGAGACATACGACGGACGTCAATGATTTAACGGCCGTTTTTCTTGCTACTTAAAGTAGAACGAGAAGCTCGACTGGGAGTGGAATGCGACAGGCCGGGTGCCTGTCGCAGGCGGAGGGCGTCGCTTGCGGCGACGCCCCGCACGGTCTTAACTACGGCCGCCGCGGAACACACTCAGGAAGGATTTCACCTTCTGCTTGATACGAGTGCGCAGCTTGGGGGTCTCGCCGCCGGTCTTGGCGTCGAGCGCGGTGGCTGTGCTGCTGGCGGCTTCGACCGCGACCGTCGTGCCTTCCGCACGCGGCTTGCGCGGCCGCCGACGCCGTTTGCGCTGGGCGGCTTCCTCACCACCAGGCGTGGCGTCGTCGACCATGACCGCTTCCGGCACGGCCGCAGGCAGCGGCGCGCTGCGCGTTTCTTCAGGCCGCGGCCCACCCTCGCGACGCGGCGCGCCGTCCCGCGGCGGACCGCTACGACCGCGTGGGCCACTGCTGCTGCTACCGCTACCGCCGCTGCGACCACCGCCATCACGGCTGCGGCCACCACCGTCGCGTTCACGACGGCGTTTACGTTCGGCAGTGGCGGCAGCCAGCGCGTCCTCGATCACCGAGTCTTCGCCGGCCTCACCTTCGGCGCGTGGTGCGCGGCGCGGCGGCAGGGGCAACAGTAACGCCGGGTCGACCGACGCAACCGGGATCTTCTGCTCGATGTAGGCTTCGATGTCCGGCAGGCTCATGGCGTATTCGTCGCAGGCGAAGCTGATCGCGTCGCCTTCGGCGCCGAGGCGGGCGGTACGCCCGATACGATGCACATAGTCTTCGGCATCAAACGGCAAGTCGAAATTGAACACATGGCTGACGCCGGGGATATGCAGACCGCGCGCCGCGACGTCGGTTGCCACCAGCAGCGACAGCTCACCTTTGACGAAACGCGCGAGTAAGGTCTCGCGTTTCTTCTGCGGCACGTCGCCGGACAATACGCCGACCTTGTAGCCGGCGCGTTCCAGCATCAGCGCCACGCGCTCGCAGCCGTATTTGGTGTTGACGAACACCATCGTGCGGTTGGCATCCATCTGCGCGAGCAGACCGAGCAACAGCGGCATCTTTTCTTCAGTGGCCGGAAAGAACACCTGTTGGCGCACGCTCGAGGCGGTGATGGATTCCGATTCGATCACGAGTTTCTCGGGATCGTTCATATGCTCGTAGGCGAGCTCCAGCACACGGTGGCTCAAGGTTGCCGAGAACAGCAGGTTCTGGCGCTCGCTCGGCCCGGGCATCTTGCGCAGCAGGAAGCGGATGTCCTTGATGAAGCCCAAATCGAACATACGATCGGCTTCGTCCATGATCATCACTTCCACTGAACCGAGTTCGATGGCGCGTTGTTTGACGAAGTCGATGAGGCGGCCGGGCGTGGCAATGATCACGTCAACGCCGTCTTCCAGCATCTTGCGCTGTTTGTCGTAATCGACGCCGCCATAGATAAGGGCGGTGCGCAGGCCGGTGTGGGCGCCGATCTGGCGCGCGTCTTTGTCTATCTGGATAGCCAGTTCGCGGGTCGGCGCGAGAATCACGGCGCGCGTGTCCTGGGTGCGGCGTTCGGAGCTGCCGGGGGTGTTGAGCAAGCGGTTGAACAAGGCCACCAGAAAGGCGGCGGTTTTGCCGGTGCCGGTCTGGGCCTGGCCGGCGACATCCCTGCCCGCGAGGGTCAGGGGCAGACTCATGGCCTGGATCGGCGTGCAGCGTATGAAGCCGGCGTCTTCCAGACCCTTGAGCAGGTTGGGGTGAAGTTCGAAGTTGTCGAAACAAATGTCAGTCAAAGTTTTATCGGTCACTAGTGCTCCGTTCCCGAGGGGCTTGGGCGGCGACTCGCCGCGCGTAGTTCGGGCCGTCAGGCCCGATGGGTTTGCGAACGACTGGATGGCTGGTGACGGCGCACGCGCTGCGATGCGGTGGCGTGACTCAACGTGACCGGCTTTCAGGGCAGGGGGCGTTGTCCGCTGATTGCTGCCAAGGTCTCTCTGGGCAGGACGGTGGGGCGACGCGTTGATTGCGCGTATGGCCTCGAGCGGAAGGCGCTACTCTGCAACACATGATCCAGGTGTTCGTGCTTCTGGACAGGTGTCCGCCAAGGCAGACCCGCGTCACCGATTCATGGCTCACGCGCAGGATTGGCCGATGTCCACGACCACCTGCGTGGGATTCTACTCGGGTTTGTGCGCGAGAGCCCGCATCATGTGGGGGCGGATGCGGCGGGCACTTGTCCTCCCCCGCAGGTGCGAATTCATTCGCACATTCAAGGGAGCGCCGCAGCGCCTCGCCACGGCATTTAATGTGCGAATAAATTCGCACCTACAAGGAGTGAGAATCTGCGCTTACACGCGCCGCCCCAACTCCTTGGTCAAACGTTCCAACGCTGGCGAGATATCACCCTTTGCCAGGTGAACATGAATAATGGCGAGTTGGCTGGTGTCGGCGATGGCTGACTTCAAGGCATCGACGAACGCCGCCTCAGTGCTGACTTCGTAACCGCGCCCGCTCTGGATGATGTCTGGAATACGACTCAGCGCCCACGCGTGTACGTCGTTGAAACAACCGTCGAGCATGGGTCTTTCGGTGCCGTAACCGTTGTTGTCCAGCACCACCACAATCGGCGTCAGGCCGTAACGTGCGGCGGTGCTGAGTTCCATGCCGGTCATTTGAAAGGCGCCATCGCCGACCAGCACCAGCGGCCGCCAGAGTGGCTCGGCGAGTTGCAGGGCAATACAGGCCGGCACCGCAAAACCCAGGGAAGCGTAATAAGCGCAGGCGACAAATTCGCTGCGCGAATGAATGGTGAGATCGATGGCGCCGAACAGGGCGTCACCGGGGTCGGCGATGACCGCGATGTTGTCCGACAGTTCGACATCGAGACACTCAAACAGTCGTGCGATCGAAACCGCTCCGCTGCCGGCCGGCTCAAAGCTGTCCGCTCGGGCGTGGCAACTCGGCGGCAGCGGACCGCGCGCGAGCAGGTGCGCGTTGCATAAGGCCTCGAGGAAGGTCGCCAGACCAATACCCTGAAAGTGATGACGGCGGATGCTCAAGTGATCGGCGCCGGCCGCAATGAGTTTGGCCGGGTCGAGATTGGCGGTGAAGATGCCGGTATCGAGATCGGTCAACATCGCACCGAGATTTAATACGCAGTCACTCGATTCGACCGCCGCGCGCGCCAATTCGTTGGACATGCTGCCGGCGTATACGCCGACGAAACCCGGCAGTTCTTCGTTGACCACCGACTTGCCCATGATGGTGGTGGCGAAACGTATGCCGGATTTACCGACCAGTTGCATGAATTTGTCCTGCAGGCCGAAACGATGCAGTTCGACGCCGGCCAGAATGATGGGCGCTTTGGCGCGATTGAGCATCTCCACCGCTTCGTTTAAGGCTTCGACGAGTGTCGCCGCATCGTAGCTCGGGGCCGGCGTAGTGATACTCTCCGGGCCGTCATCGACTATCGGCGCGAGTGCGCAGTCGCGCGGTAGTTCGATATACACCGGTCGTTTGTGGCGCGCCGCTGCGGCCAGCACGCGGCGCACTTCGCGCTGCGCGGTGGCCGGGTCGTCGAGAATGCATTGCGCGACCGTCACTTCGCGGAACACGCGCATCTGGGTGCCGAAGTCGCGCACCCGATGATGAAGCAGGGCGTCGTTACTGGCTTCGCCGACGCCGGGCGCGCCGCTGATCACGACCACCGGCGACCTTTCTGCATAGGCCTGCGCGGTGGAGTTGACCAGCTTCAAACCACCCACACCGTAGGTCACCGCCACCACACCCAGGCCACGAATACGTGCATAGGCGTCGGCGGCGAAACCTGCACCCTGTTCGTCACAGGTGCCTATCAAGGCGAGCGGCGATTGTTCAATGACCTTGAACAGGCCCAGGCAATAGTCGCCCGGGATGCCGAACACATGGCCGACGTGACGGGCACGCAATTCATCGACCAGCATGTGGGCGACGGTATAGGGCTGGCTCATGGCGGTCTCCGCGATGTGGGTGGCGCCATTCTAGCCGCTGACAGCGTGCGCGGCCGCATCGCTAACAATTGGGAGATGGCGGCGGCCGGCGCGAGGCCTAGGCTGCGTGGCATTGCGGATATCGTCATGCCGCGCAACGCGCCTGGAGAAACAACATGCACTACCGCCGTCTCTCACCTGTGCTCCCCTGTCTGCTGGCCGTGATCGGCAGTACACCTGCCCATGCCTTGGATTTCACGTTTCTGAGCCATCCCGATCTCATCGGGCATATCACTTTCGATGCCTTCCTCGGCAATGCCGACGACCAGTACAACACCGGGCTCAACAGCATCGGCGCGGCCAGCCAGTTCGTGGCCACCAATACCACTTACGGATATCTCGCCGGGACGATGAAGGTTCAGGGCGTGACGCCTTTCGGTCTGCAGGAGCGCCAGTATTTCGGCAACAGTACCCACATCTCGCAGACCTTGTTCGGTGAATGGAACTCGGATTTCTTCAATCTCTACTACCAGCCCTTCACTCAGAGCCACGACAGCAACAGCCCGTCGGTCATCACCCTCAGTCCCGATCAGAGCTACACGACGTCTTTTGTGTTGCATGACTCGGCCTATCAAGGTCGTTTGGCGGTGCAGGGCGTGGGGCATTACCTGACGGCTTTTCAAGCGGTCGATGAACACTACAGAGGCGATCTGGCGCTGCACTTCGAGACCGTGCTGCCCTTGCTGCCGGCTGGGTGGGCGGGGGTCGCGCAGGAGAGCCAGCACTGGCAAGTGCTGGACGGCCCGCAGGCCGGCGTGACCGGTTTCACCACCTCCACCTTCTATACGATGGACTTCGCGGCGATACCCAACTCAGCGACGCCTACCGCACTGGCAGCGCCCTGGCAGACCAGTGGTTATGTGGCCGTCGCGCCCTTTGCCGAGTCAAGCATCGTGATCGGCAGTCCCGATGAACCCGCGATTGCGGGTTCGGCTTTGCTGGCCGGCGGCGCGGTTGTCGAGGTGTCGTCGGTGGCGCTCGGTGGTGTCGGCGACGGCACGCTGACGGTCGCTGACCCTGGCACCGAATTGCGCGTGCCCAATAACGTTTTCACCACCAATGGGGATAGTGCAATCAACGTCGTGAACGGCGCACGCCTATCGAGCGCGCTGATTTTCCGTGGCGGCGCGGGTTTGCTGGACATCCATGTCGATGGTGCCGGTTCGGTGCTGGACCTGCAGGCCAGTCAGGACGTTTCCGCGCTCGGCCAGATAGGCATCGCTGGCATCTTCAACGCTGGCAGTCCACCGACCAGACCCGGCACCGTGACAGTCTCCGACGGCGGCCATATCGATATCATCGGCCACGGCAACACGCAGACCCTGTTTGCCTTGATGGCAGGGAACGAGGTGCTCATCGACGGCACTGGCTCGCGCATTCGTATCCAGGGCGCGACCGACGCCACCGACGGGCGGATCTCGACCTCAGCCTTCTGGGAGGCCGGCAGTTCAGTCACTGTCAGCAATGGCGCGTCCCTCGAATTAACGGCCTCGAACGTGGGCGTCAGCGGCATCGCGCTCGGTGCTTTGCTAGGGCCAGGCACGGATGACGGCGTCGCGCGCCTGCTGGTCGATGGCGTCGGCTCCGAGGTCATTGCCGGCCCGTCGATGACGGTCGGTGAACAGCTCGCCTTCGATCCCACCATCGGCAATTTTGTGCAGACCGGTAGCGGTGGTGGCCGCTCGGTGCTGACCGTGCGCAACGGTGCCACGGTCAGTGCCGCGGAGATCGTGATCGGCGAGTCCGGTACCTTGAACGGCAGTGGCGGCACACTGGTGGGTGATGTCATCAATCGCGGTGTGGTGGCGCTCGGTGAGTCGCCCGGTGTGATGACCATCAATGGCGATTTTATGCAGACTGAAAGCGGGCGACTGGTGATCGAAATCGGTGGCACACAGGCCGGTATCGACTTCGACCTGCTCACCGTCAACGGCACATTGCATCTCGGCGGCACGCTGGAAATCGTATTGCTCGATGGCTTCATGCCCGACGCCGACGATAGCTTCGCCTTCCTGAACGCCGAACAATTACTCGGTAACTTCGCGCAATTCATCCTGCCGACCCTCGCCGATGGCAGCACATTGGCACTGCACTTCGGCGCCCAGGGCATTAGCGCCGGCGCGGCACCGGTGCCGCTGCCGGCGAGTGTGTGGATGTTGGGTGCTGCCGTGGCGCTATTGGCACGGCGTCGCCGTGCAGCCGCCTGAGCAATGATGCGCAGGCCGCGCGGACCGGCATGAATCACCGACACTGAGCGGCTTTGCGAAAACAGCGCGAGGTCGCAGGTGACCCCAGCGGATCACCTGCGTCGCTTGCGGCGGACTGAAATCAGCGCGCGATCTTCTTCGCGCCACCCGCTTCAGCGGGGGTGGTCAAATCGACTTGAAAACGCACCGGCATCAAGTGCAGATCGACCACCGCGTGGGAGCCTGCGATGCCCATGGTGGGTGTGACGGCGGCATCGCCTAGCGCGGCGGCGTCAAACGTTGCCAACTGCGAGCGACCGCGCACCGAGCGTTTGAAGTCATAGCCGGCTTCGAACTGCACCAGCGCCGCTGCACCATTGACGCGGGTCGCGGTCAGGGGCGGCGAATACTTGATCATGCCGCCGGCGCCGACCAGTGGCAGGCACTCGGCGATAGCCACATCGAGAATGCTGCGACCGTCCATCACCACGTCACCGCGGATGCGGTCATAGGTTTCGCGATAGCTGACCGTGGCGCTCTTGCAGTCGAAGCCATAGCGGCTGGTGAAAAAATTGGCGGCTGCCGGGTTGCCACAAAACGCTCCGGTGATGAAATGACGCGGCTTGATGCCGGTGCGGCAGGCGATGCCGAGATAGGCGAGGGTGAATTCGCCAAACGGACTGTCCTTGGCATGGATAAAGGTCATGCCGAGCACCGCCGGGATGCTGGGATGCAAGGCCACCGGCAGGCGCGTAAGCGCTGCCTGCATCGGCATCTCGTGCAACACGTAGAGAATCTGCACATCGGGCAGGATTAAAATTTCCTGCGGCGAGACGTCGAGCGCAGTCGGCGCCAGCGGCACGGTGTCAGGCGCACGGTTGCCGTATAGCAGCACCGGCGCGTTCATGCGTTCACCGCCGCGCTCATCGGCGCATCGCTGAAGTGCGGCATGACTTCCTTGGCGAACAGCCGCAGCGAATCGAGCACGTCCTTCTGCGCCAGATGCTCGCGCGCCTGAATCATGAACACCAGGTGGTCGGCGCCGGCCGCTTCCCAGCGTTTGATGGTCTCGATGAGGGTTTTGGGATTGCCGAAACACAGACCACTGGCCGGCGGTTTCTTCTGATCGCCCGGCGCATTCGGATCGGGACGCAGCGAACTGAGCAGGCCGATGGCGGTGTAGTTGTTGGCGGGATAGGCCTCCGACACCTCGATGGTCTGGCCGGCCATGTAGCCGAAGGTGCTGATGAGTTCGTCGCCCTTGGCCTTGGCGTAGTCATCATCGGCATGGCAATACAGCCAGTTGGCAATTGCGACCTGATCGTTGACGAACGAACCGACCGGCTGGCAGCGTTTGATGCGCTCGCGATATTCCTTGATGCGTGGAATATTTCTTTCGACGTCCGAAATAGACAGGATCAGCGCGCCCATGCCGCGATCGGCGGCATCGAATTCGGTGCCCGGCGCGGTCACGGCCACCCACATGGGCGGATGAGGATCCTGCAAGGGCTTCGGCAGCACACAGCGTTCAGGCATGCTGAAGTAAGTGCCGTTGTAGGAGAAACGCTCCTCGGTCCACATCTTCGGGATCACGCGGCAGAACTCATCCCAGGTGCGTTTGGTGTCGTCGATAATCGAATTGAAACCACCGAGCTCGTTCCAGGTCGAGGAACGGCCGGTGCCGAATTCAACCCGACCATTGGACAGATGATCGAGAAATGCGGCCTTCTCGGCCCAGCGGATCGGCGAATGCATGGACGGCACGCAGGTGCCGATGCCAAACCCGAGGCGGATGTTCTTGGTCTCGCGCGCGGCGGCAGTCAGGAACATGTCCGGGCAACTGGCGTGGCTGTATTCCTCAAGGAAATGGTGCTCGACACACCACACGCTGCCAAAGCCAAGCTCATCGACCACACGAATCTGTTCGAGTGCATTCTCGAAGACTTCGCGCTGGGTGGCGGCGGTAAACGGCCGCGGCGTGGAAAGTTCGTAAATCAGGCCGAATTTCATGGTTGCGGGTCCTCGCGAGGTAAGGCGATGGGGGCGTGCCGGCGGGCGGCATGCCAATGTCGGCGTTGCGCGGGCACTGTTTCCCTGCGCGGCATTAAACCCGAAAATCGGTGGCCGTCCTAGGCACTCGATGCGGGTATTATTGACCGTGCGCAAGGAATGATTTCAAACCCGGGAGGGGCCGCTCTGAGCATCCGCAACCCGTCTCTATTGAGACTGCCAAGTGTCGATTGACGTCCTCGAACTGCCGGTAGATATCGAGCCGCAGCCCGATGGCATCACCTGTGGCCCGACTTGTCTGCATGCGCTGTATCGTTTCCACGGTCTTAACGTGGGCCTGCGCAAAGTCATCGACTCGGTCACAGCGCTGGAAGACGGCGGCACGCTCGAAGTGCATCTGGCCTGTGATGCCTTGCGGCGCGGCTTTGACGCGACCATCTATACCTTCAATCTCAACCTGTTCGACCCGACCTGGTTTGCCGACCCGGACACCGATATCGCGGCCAAACTGCGCGAGCGCGCGGCGCGCAAACGCAGCGCCAAGTTCAAGTTTGCGGTCGAAGGTTATTGCGAGTTTCTCGAGCGCGGCGGGCGTCTGCGTTTCGCCGATCTGACCCGCGCCGAACTGCGTGGCATGTTTCGTCGTGGTGTGCCGGTCATCGCCGGTCTCAATCTGACCTACCTGTACCGTCAGGCGCGGGTATCCGGTCCGCACGACGACCCGGATGACGTGCATGGCGAATCCTGTGGCCACTTCGTGGTGCTGGCCGGCTATAACCGCGACGACCGCTCGATTGCCGTCGCTGACCCTTACGTGCCCAATCCGGTCGGTGCCGGCCAGAAATATTGGGTGCACATCGATCGTGTGATCGGTGCCATTTTGCTCGGCGTCATGACCTATGACGCCAGTCTGCTCATTCTGGAGCGAGAGTCATGAGTGCATTGCTGGTTGTCGATAATCCCAAGCGCTGGGCGCTGACCATTCCCGGCGTGGAGGTCATTTCGTCCGGCGATTACCTGACCGACAGGCGCTACAGCGACATGCGTGCGGCCAAGGTCTTTAACCTGTGTCGTTCCTATCGTTATCAGACCGCGGGTTATTACGTCTCGCTGCTGGCGGAAGCGCGTGGCCATCGGCCGATGCCGAGCATCAGCACCCTGCAGGGACTGCGCTCTCGCAGCGTTGTGCGGGCGCTGTCAGAAGATCTCGATGAGCGTATTCAACGCATGTTGAAGCCGCTGCGTTCGAAGAGTTTTGAGTTGTCTATCTATTTCGGACAGAACATGGCGAGCCGCTACGACGCGCTTGCCAAGGCCTTGTTCGACTTGTTCCCCGCGCCTTTGCTGCGCGCTCGCCTCGAGCGCAGCGGCAGTCGCTGGGAATTGCGTTCGGTGGTGCTGGTCAGTGCCAACGACATTCCCGAGAAACATCATGCGTTTTTTGCCCAGGCCGCCGCCGTGCATTTCCAGCGCAGTCATCCGGTGCGGCGCAAACCCGCGGCGTCGCGCTTTGATGTCGCCATTCTCGTCGACCCCAACGAGAAGACCCCGCCATCTGATGCCAAGGCCTTGAAGAAATTCGAGCGCGCCGCGGATGCAGTGGGCATGGCCTGTGAATTTATTACCCGCGATGACGTGGGCCGTCTTGCAGAGTTCGACGCGCTGTTCATCCGCGAGACCACGTCGGTCAATCATCACACCTACCGCATGGCGAGCCGCGCCGAAGCGGAAGGGCTGGTGGTCATCGACGACCCGCGTTCCATCATCCGTTGCACCAACAAGGTTTATCTCGCCGAGCTGCTCGACCGTTACGACGTTGCCATTCCCAAGACCCTCATTGTGCATCGGGGCAATGCCCACGAGGTGGAAGCGGTGTGCGGTTTCCCGTGTGTGCTGAAGGCGCCCGACAGTTCGTTTTCCGCCGGCGTGATCAAAGTGGCCGACGCCGAGGAACTGCATCGTGCGCTGGATAAATTTTTTGACGGCTCTGATCTGGTCGTCGCCCAGGAGTTCCTGCCGACTGACTTTGATTGGCGAGTAGGCGTGCTGGACGGCCGGCCGTTGTATGTGTGCCGTTATCACATGGCCAAGAGTCACTGGCAGGTGATCCAGCGCGATGCGAGTGGCAAGACCTCGGCCGAGGGCGCGGTTGATACCCTGAGTGTAGCCGAAGCACCGGCCGACATCGTGCGCGCGGCGGTGCGTGCCGCCAATCTTATCGGCGACGGTTTCTATGGCGTGGACTTGAAGCGTATCGGCCGTCGCGCGGTGGTGATCGAAGTCAACGACAATCCCAATGTCGATGCCGGCAATGAAGACAAGATCCTGAAAGACGCCCTGTATCGGGAAATCATGGGGCTCATGCTCCGCCGCATCATTGCGCGCAAGCGCCTGGAGTTCGACATCGCATGAGCAGCCGTGCCCCTTTGCATGCTTTTGCCGCCTACGGCATCGAAATTGAATACGCCATCGTCGACCGCGACACGCTCGATGTGCGCGCCATCGCCGACCGCCTGTTGGCCGATGTCGCGGGCGCCGAAGTCAACGAATTCGCCGATGGACCGATAGCCTGGTCCAACGAGTTGTCGCTGCACGTCATCGAACTGAAGACCAATGGGCCGGCGCCAGGTCTCGATGGTCTTGATGACTTGTTCGCCGCCGAGCTTGCGCGCATCGATAAGCTGCTCGCAAAGTACAACGCGCGTATTCTGCCCGGCCCCATGCATCCGTGGATGGACCCGCTGACCGAGCAACGCCTGTGGCCGCACGAGCAGAATGAGATCTACGCCACCTATGACCGCATTTTTGATTGTCGCGGTCATGGCTGGGCGAATCTGCAAAGCATGCATATCAACCTGCCGTTCGCCAATGACGCGGAGTTTGTGCGTCTGCACGATGCGATTCGTATCGCACTGCCGCTGTTGCCGGCATTGGCGGCGGCCTCGCCCTATGTCGATGGCCGTGCCAGCGGCCTGCTCGACACGCGGCTCGAGACTTATCGTCTGAATCAGAGACGCGTGCCCGAGATTACCGGTCGCGTGATTCCCGACCGGGTGGCGAGTATCGATGAATATCACAGTCGCATTCTTGCGCCGATGTTTGGTGCTATTGCGCCGCTCGATACCGACAAGGTGCTGGATGGTGAATGGCTGAACTCGCGGGGCGCCATCGCGCGTTTTGAGCGCGGCGCTATCGAAATTCGTATTCTCGATGCGCAGGAGAGCCCGCGCGCCGATCTGGCGGTGGCGCGCGCGGTGGTGGGGCTGGTCAAACGGCTTTATGAAGAGCACGACAGCAACGGCGCCGTGCAGGCTGCGGTGGCCACCGACACGCTTGCTGATTTGTTTGAACGCAGTTTGCGTGAAGGCGACCAATGTCTGATTTCAGACGGTAGCGTGCTGGCCGCGTTGGGTCTGCCGTCGCAGGCCTGCACCATGGGTGCCGCCTGGCAAACCCTGTGCGAGCGTAGCGGCGTGCTCGACGGGCGCGGCGCTGAGTCTGTCGCGGCCTTGCTCAAGCGCGCACCGCTGGCGCGTCGGTTGCTGGAGGTGGGCGGAGCGCAGCCCTCGCGCGAACAACTGCGTGGCCTGTATGGCGCGCTGTGTGTCGCGCTCGACGAGAATCGGCTGTACTGAGTCCAGAAGGAGGTAGGGCACGTGAGCACAGACAGCGGCGCGGCATCGATGACGGCCTCGTCGGCAAATATCCTGCTTATCAATGGCGACATCCACACCATGGACCTTGCGCAACCGCGCGCCGAAGCGGTGGCGCTGCGTGCCGGTCGTATCGTCGCGGTCGGCAGCACTCACGAACTGCGACGCTTGTTCGCAGCGGACAGCGAACTCATCGACCTCGATGGGCGCATGGTCATGCCCGGTCTTATCGATGCGCACTGTCATCCGACCAAGGGCGCGCTCGCCCGATTGTTTTCCTGCAAGTTTGAATTCGATGCGACGCCTGAGCAGATAGCCGCGGCGGTGGCTGACAGCATGGCGCGCGAGGCGGGTGACAGCGTCATCATCGGCGGGCGCTGGGGCAGCGGTTTCTTCGAGCGTTATGCGATCCCGTCACCACGGGCCTGGCTCGATGAGGTCTGTGCCCATCGGGCGGTGTATCTGCGTGATGATTCTGGCCACAACGGCTGGGCCAACAGTCGCGCGCTGGCGCTGGTCGGGATCGATGACCATAGTGCCGACCCCGCCGGCGGTCGTATCGTGCGTGAAGCGGGCGGTCGGCGACCGAATGGACTGTTGCTGGAGGCGGCTGACAGCCAGGCACGTGCGCGCCTGCCCGATTGGAGCGCTGAGCAATATCAGACCGCGGTGCGCGAAATGATGCGCATCGCCCATGGCTACGGCATCATCGGCATCAACGATGCCGATGCCAGTGTGCCCTTGCTCGAGGCCTATCAGGCAGTCGACATGCGCGGTGAACTCGACCTTTATGTTGCCGCGTCCATGACCACGCCTTATGGTCATCGCGACACGCCGCTTGATGTTGCGTTGCTTGAACAGTGGCGCGATCGATATGCCTCAAAACATGTCGATACGCGGTTTGTGAAGATTTATCTCGACGGCGTGCCGACTTCGGCGCGCAGCGCGGCGATGCTTGCACCTTACGTGAGCCACCCGGATTTCGCGGCGGATTATTGCGGCGAGTTGCATGTTGATGAGCCGGTGCTGGCGCAGGACATCGCAGCGCTCGAACAGCGCGGCTTTACCGTCAAATTGCACACTGCCGGCGACCGCTCGGTGCAGGTGGCCCTGAACGCCATCGAGACTGCCCACGGCGTATCGGGCCGCTCGGACCTGCGTCACGAGTTGGCCCATGCCGGCTTCGTCGCAGCGCAGGATCTGCCGCGTTTCGCCGCTCTGAATGTGGCGGCCGATCTGTCGCCTTACCTGTGGTTTCCGGCGTCGATCATGGCGTCGATACGGTCAGCCCTCGGCGCACGTGCCGAACGTTACTGGCCCATTCGTGATCTGCTGGAGTCCGGTGCGCCGTTACTGGCCGGCTCGGACTGGCCGGCCGCGGTGGCATCGATGGACCCGTGGCCGGCGATCGCCAGCCTGGTGACGCGTCGCGACGCACGCAATGTCGCTGCCGGCGCGCTGTGGGCCGAGCAGGCTATCCCGCTAGGAGAGGCCCTGCGACTGTTTACCGTGGCGGGCGCGCGGGCGCTGCGCCGTGAGCACATGACGGGCACGTTGGCGGTCGGCATGTCGGCCGATCTGATCGTTCTCGACCGCAATCTTTTTTCGATTGAGCCTGACGCGGTGGCAGACACGCGCGTCGAGTTGACGCTGTTCGAGGGCCGTGTGGTGCACAATCTCGAAGCGCCGATTGCCACCCTCGGTCGTTGACGAGCTGAAATGCGCTGTCATCGACACGCCTGGCATACGCTTGGCGCGCGCGCTGGTGTGTTCATGGGCCGCGGTGGTGAAGACACCGCGGTGCTGCTGAGTCGCGCGGCGCTGGCGGCGTAGCGTTTGTTATGAAACCTGTTTTTGAGGCTTGCTGTGATGCGTATCAGATTGCTGTGGTTGACGGTCTTCGTACTGGTTACTGGTCATGCCCTTGCCGCCAACG
>CAMCBY010000011.1 GCA_945873015.1 Klebsiella pneumoniae | reverse complement strand
TGCGCGGCCCATGCCGGTCAAATCGACCTCTTGCGTAGTGCGGTGCACAGCGCGGCGCCCGGCCTCAAGCTTGAATTTGTCCATGGCTGCGCACGTCAGGTGCTGGGCGCGGCCGATGTTGCGCTGGTCGCGTCCGGCACCGCCACCCTGGAAGCGCTTTTATGTCGTGCGCCCATGGTGGTGGGATACCGTCTGGCGCCGCTCTCCTACCTTATAATTCGCCGCATGATTTCCATTCCACGCATTGCGCTGCCCAACATCCTGGCCGGGGAAGACCTGGTGCCGGAATTGATCCAGCAGGGGCTCACGCCGAATTCGATTCGCGAAGCGCTGGCCGCGTGGCTCGACGATGACGCGCGGCGTGCTCGTTACAGCGCGCGCGCGCGCGAGTTGCATGAAACCCTGCGCGTTGATGCCGCGGCGCGGGCTGCTGACGCGGTCCTTGAAGTGTGTGACGCGCGATGAGTTTCCACCACACACTGCCGGCGCTGTTGGTGGCGGGTGTTGATGAAGCGGGGCGCGGGCCGTTGGCCGGTCCGGTGGTGGCGGCGGCCGTGATTCTCGGTCCGACCGAGATTGCCGGTCTCGGTGACTCGAAAAAGAAAAGTGAACGGCAACGCGATCGTCTCTACGATGTCATTCAACAGAGCGCGCTTGCTATCGGCGTCGGGCGTGCCGAGGTGGAGGAGATCGACACCCTGAATATTTTTCAGGCGACCTTGCTTGCCATGCAACGTGCAGTGAGCGCGTTGGCCATTGCGCCTGACGAAGCATTGATCGACGGATTACATTGTCCGGCGCTGGCCTGCCCAGCGACCGCGGTGGTCGGCGGTGATGCGAGTGTGGCGGCTATCAGCGCGGCCTCGATCATCGCAAAAGTCACACGGGATCGCATCATGTTCGCGCTGCATCTTGACTTTCCCGAGTACGGTTTTGCTCAGCATAAGGGCTACCCGACTGCGGCTCATGTCGCGGCGCTTGAGCGCTGTGGTGCAAGCCGCGTGCATCGTACGAGTTTTGCGCCGGTGCGGCGTGTATTGCGGGCCGCCGACCGATGAGCATGCCGCGTTTTGTACACCTGCATGT
The DNA here is from genome assembly GCA_945873015.1 of Klebsiella pneumoniae. GTDB lineage: Bacteria > Pseudomonadota > Gammaproteobacteria > JADJYF01. The sequence continues at coordinate 24,441 of CAMCBY010000011.1, read as the reverse complement.
GCACAGCGAGTATTCCATCGTCGATGGCATCGTGCGTGTCGATGATCTGGCCGAGCGCTGCAAGGAACTCGGCATGCCGGCGGTGGCGCTCACCGATCAGAGCAATGTTTTTGCGCTGCCTAAGTTCTACCGCGCGGCGCAGGAAGCCGGCATCAAGCCAATTGTCGGGGTCGAAGCCTGGGTCACGCCGGCCGCGGGGGTGGCTGAGCGCTTTCGTATGGTGTTCCTGTGTCAGAACCGCGCCGGCTATCGCAATCTGAGTCAGTTGCTGACGATGGCCTATCGTTTCGGCCAGCATGGTGGCATTGCCGGCATTGAAGAGAGCTGGCTGCATGCCGAGGCGGTGCGCGGTGTGATTGCGCTGTCTGGTGGGCCGGCGGGTGATCTTGGCAAGCTCGCCAATGAGGGCAAACTCGATCAGATCAAACAGCGCATGGCCTATTGGCGTGATCTGTTCGGCGATCGTTATTACGTTGAAGTGATGCGCACGGGGCGCGAGCGTGAAGAGCGCTACACCGATATCGTGCTGGAGTGTGCGGCCGCGACCAATACGCCGGTGGTGGCGAGCAACGACGTGCGCTTTTTGAACGGTGACGAGTTTGATGCCCATGAGGCACGGGTCTGTATCAATCAGGGCCGCACCATCGCCGACCCGCGCCGCCCGCATGACTACTCGCCGCAGCAGTATCTCAAGAGCGAGGAGGAGATGTGCGAGCTGTTCGCCGATCTACCTGACGCGCTGGCCAATTCAGTCAATATCGCAATCCGCTGCAATCTTGAACTCGAGTTCGGCACCTATCATCTGCCGGAGTATCCGGTTGGCGAGGGCATGAATGTCGATGACCTCATGCGTGAAAAATGCGCTCTCGGTCTCGAACGGCGATTTTCCACCGGCGCCATCCGCGGTTCACGTAACGATGCCAAACGTGTCGACTCCTATCAGAAGCGCCTCGACACCGAAATCGAAGTCATCATCAAGATGGGCTTCTCGGGCTATTTTCTGATCGTCGCGGACTTCATCGAATGGGCCAAACAGCACGAGATCCCGGTCGGCCCCGGGCGCGGTTCTGGCGCCGGGTCGCTGGCGGCTTTTGCGCTGGGTATTACTGAGCTCGACCCGCTGGAATACGATCTGCTGTTCGAACGTTTTCTGAATCCGGAACGCGTGTCGATGCCCGACTTCGACATCGATTTCTGCATGGATCGCCGCGACGAAGTGATCGAATACGTCGCAGCGCGTTACGGCCGCGACCAGGTCGCGCAGATCATCACCCACGGCACAATGGCGGCCAAGGCGGTGGTGCGCGACGTCGGCCGCGTGTTGGGTTTCCCTTATGGTTTTGTCGATCAGCTCGCGAAGCTCATCCCCTTTGATCCGCAGATGACCTTGGAGCGTGCCCTCAACGAAGAGCCGGCACTCAAGCGACGTCAGGAAGAAGAGGAGGATGTGCGCGCCATCATGACCCTTGCGCTGCAACTTGAGGGTCTGACACGCAACGCGGGTAAACACGCCGGTGGTCTGGTCATCGCGCCGACCCAGCTCACCGACTTCATGCCGCTCTATTGTGAACAGGGCAGCGAGCAACTGGTCACGCAGTTCGACATGACCGACGTCGAGGCTATCGGTCTGGTCAAGTTCGACTTCCTCGGCCTGCGCACGCTGACCATCATCGACTGGGCGGTACGTGACATCAATCGGCGCCGCGCCGAGCTTGGTGAGGCGCCGGTCGATATCGACAAGATTCCGCTCGATGATGCAGTGACCTTCAAGCTGGTGCAGAACGCGCGCACCACGGCGGTGTTCCAGCTCGAATCGCGCGGCATGAAGGAACTCATCAAGCGCCTGAAACCCGATCTGTTTGAAGACATGATTGCGCTGGTTGCGCTGTTCCGACCCGGCCCATTGCAGTCGGGCATGGTTGATGATTTTATCGAGCGCAAGCACGGTCGCCAGGCATTGAAGTACGCGGTGCCGTCGCTCGAGCCGATTCTCAAGCCGACCTATGGCGTGATCCTGTATCAAGAGCAGGTCATGCAGATCGCGCGCGTGCTGGCCGGTTATTCACTCGGCGCGGCCGATCTTCTGCGCCGCGCGATGGGCAAGAAAAAGCCCGAAGAGATGGCCAAGCAGCGCGAGACTTTCGTCACCGGCGCGCAGGCCAACGGCATTGCCGAGGCGGACGCCACTTTTATCTTCGACCTCATGGAGAAGTTTGCCGGCTACGGTTTTAACAAGTCCCACTCGGCGGCCTATGCGCTGGTCGCCTATCAGACCGCCTGGCTGAAGGCGCACTATCCCTCGGCCTTCATGGCGGCGGTGATGTCGGCGGATATGAACTCGACCGACAAGGTTGTCGGCCTCATCGACGAATGTCGCTCACTGGGGCTGACTGTGGTGCCGCCCGATATCAATGCCTGTGGTTTTCGCTTTGGTGTGGCCGACGCCAAAACCATTCGTTATGGTCTGGGTGCGGTCAAAGGCGTGGGCGAGGCCGTTATCGAGGCGCTGGTCGAGGAGCGCAACAATCACGGTGCCTACCGTGACCTGGTCGATTTGTGCCGACGCAATTCAGACAAGCGCATCAATCGGCGTGCCCTGGAAGCGATGATCAAGGCGGGTGCCTTTGATTGTTTCGGTCATTCCCGTGCGGTGCTGATGGCGGCGCTGGATCAAGTGCTGCAGATTACCGATCAGCATCAGAAGGCCGCGGTGTCGGGCCAGTCTGATTTTTTTGGTCTCGCCACCGAGGCGGTCGATGAAGCCGCTCCGCTGAATGTCGATTACGCCACCGGCGTGCGCGAATGGACCAAGGACGAACTGCTGGCCTGTGAGAAGGAGACCCTGGGACTCTATTTGAGCGGGCATCCTATTGACCGCTATCGCGCCGAGTTATCGGCCTTCGCGAGTTCATCCTTGTCTGAACTCAAGCCCGGCAAGAGACGTGTTGCCGGACTCATCATGTCAGTGCGCATTATCAAGACCCGTCGCGGACGCATGGCGGTGATCTCCCTCGACGACCAGACCGCCCGGGTCGAGGTGACGGTTTATCGCGATGCGTTTGAACGCAACCTCGACAAGCTGGTCACTGATTCCATCGTGATTATCGAAGGCGAATGTTCGGTCGACGAGTTTTCCGGTGACCACGCCGTGCAGGCCAGTGAGATCATGACCATTGACGAAGCGCGTAATCGCCTCGCGCGGGCACTGGTGCTGAATATCTGCGAGTCAGATCTCGGCAATGGTTTTGTGCATGAACTGGAAACCATGATCACCGGCCACGGCAACGGTCGCTGCCCGATTGCCATAGAATACGCGCGCGCCGACAGCCGCGCCCGTCTGAAGCTTGGCGAGCAATGGCGGGTCAATCTTTCCGAGGGCCTGCTGGACGGGCTCAAGCGCCAATTTGGAGCACAACATGTTCATCTCGAATACTGAGGTCTGCGGCCATGACTGAACGAGCGACGGACAGTGGCCAGGTCAATTTCAATTTTCTGGATTTCGAGCAGCCCATCGCCGAACTTGAAGCAAAGATTGAGGAACTGCGGCGGGTTGGCGACGATTCGGCAATCAACATCTCCGAAGAGATTGACCGTCTGCGCAAGCGCTCGGAAGAACTGACGCGCCAGATCTTCTCGTCGCTCACCTCATGGCAGATTTCCAAGCTCGCCCGTCATCCGAAGCGCCCCTATACACTCGATTACGTCGCGCGCATGTTCGAAGACGTGCAGGAATTGCATGGTGATCGCGCTTTTGGCGATGACCCCGCCATTGTCAGCGGTATTGCGCGTTTGAACGGGCGAGGCGTGGCCTTCATCGGCCATCAGAAAGGGCGTAATACCAAGGACAACCTGGTGCGCAATTTCGGTATGCCGCGTCCCGAGGGTTATCGTAAGGCGCTGCGGATCATGGAGATGGCTGAACGTTTTCGCCTGCCCATCATTACCTTCATCGACACGCCCGGTGCCTACCCAGGCATCGATGCCGAAGAGCGCGGCCAGAGCGAGGCCATTGCGCGTAATCTCATGGTGATGTCGGGACTGCGCACGCCGGTGGTGGTGGCGGTGATCGGCGAGGGTGGTTCGGGCGGCGCGCTGGCGATTGGGGTGGGTGATCGTATCCTCATGATGCAGTACGCAACCTATGCGGTGATTTCACCGGAGGGCTGCGCCTCGATTCTGTGGAAGAGTGCCGATCGCGCTTCCGATGCGGCAGAAGCGATGGGCATTACTTCCAGCAGCCTGTTGAAACTAGGCCTCATCAACACCGTGATCGAAGAACCCTTGGGCGGCGCCCATCGCGATCCGGAACTGGCGGCGGCGCGTTTGAAGAGTACGATTTTGACCGCACTCGAAGAGCCGTCGCTGCTGCGTCCTGAAGAACTGGTGACCCGACGTCGCGCCCGCTTTGCGGCGATTGGCGAGTACACCGATCGCTGAGCAGACGCAGCACGACCAGCGCACGGCGGATCTCGCCGCGCGCTGCCATGTGCGACTCGACACATGGTTGGCGGCAAGTGAGGTCGGCACCTTGGTGCTGGCCTACAGCGGTGGTCTCGATTCAAGCGTGCTGCTGCATCTGTTGCGCGACTATGTTCGCCAGCACGGCCGCAGGCTGGTCGCATTTCATGTCGATCACGCCTTGCACGCTGACAGCGCAGGGTGGACCGACCATTGTGCGGCGGTCACCGCGCAACTCGGTATCGAGTTCGCCAGCACGCGGCTCACGACCCTGCCACCGACGGGCGCGAGTGTCGAAGACTGGGCGCGTCAGCAACGCTATCAGGCGCTGCTCGCCCACTGCGATGATCACAGTGCGGTGCTTACCGCCCATCACCAGGATGACCAGGCCGAGACCCTGTTACTGCATGCACTGCGTGGCTCCGGGCCGCACGGGCTGGCCGGCATTCGTGCGCGCGCACGTTATGGCGAGACCTTGCTGTGGCGGCCATTGCTCGAGGAGACGCGGGCGCAGTTGCGCCACTACGCGCATGTGCATCAACTGAACTGGATAGAAGATCCGAGCAATGTTCAGCAGCGCTTTGCGCGCAACCGGGTGCGGGCCGCCGTGCTGCCGGTCCTGGAACAGAACTTTCCGGGAGCGTCGGCGGCACTGGCGCAGGTTGCGCGCCTGCAGAGTGAAGTTGTTGAGGTGCTGGATGCGCTGGCCGACCAAGTGCTCGGCGACAATACCCGTCTGCCGCTTGCCAGCCTGCACGGGAGTGCAGCGCCATTACGCCCCTACCTCATCAAGCGTTGGCTCGCGCGTCGCGGCGCGCCGCCGCCGGGGCGCGCGCAACTGAAACAACTATTGAACGAGATGCTGATTGCGCGCCGTGACGGTGAGCCTTCGGTGGTCTGGCGTGGTGTCGCAGTGCGGCGGCATGACGATCATTTTTTCCTGACGGCGGCAGTGTTGCCAGTGCCGACAGCGCAATCTCTTGACTGGCGGGACACCGACTCCCTGTGGACGTTTGCCCACGGCGAACTCCGCGCACACGCCGGCGCCGGTGCGGGGCTTAATCCGGCGCTGCTCGCGCAGGCGCCGCTGACACTGCGTTATCGCCAGGGCGGCGAACGTTTGCGTCTGCACGCCGGCGGGCCGCGCCGCGAACTCAAACATCTTTTTCAACAATGGCGGATCCCGCCCTGGCAGCGCACCCGCTGGCCGCTGCTTTATGTCGGCGAACAATTGGCGGCGGTGGCCGGGCGCGCCGTGGCGGCGGAATTTCTGGCTGCCGGCGAGACCGCGGGTGTGGTCTTCGAATGGCAACCGCGCGATTGAATTCAGGCGGGCGTGCGGGTGCGCACCACGACCGTCTCTTCCTGCGCGGCGTGACTCTCATCGTGCAGCGTAAAGCGCATGCGCACATCACCGATATCGACGTTGTCGTTCTCGCGTAGCTGAATCGATTCGATGCGGGTGTCGTTGACGAACACACCGTTCAGCGATTCCAGATCGTGCAAGGTCAGCACGCCCTGGTCGCTGCAACGCACTTCGGCGTGCAGGCGCGATACCGAGTGATCGTCGAGCACTACATCGCAGTTGCGTCCGCGCCCGATGCGCCACGGCGTGGCAGTGATGGCATGACGGGTAAACGGCATCTCGGCCAACTGCAGCCATGCCAACGGCCTGGCGTTGGTAGTGGTTGGCGTCGCCGGCGTGCGTCGCAGGCGCCAATACAACACCAGCACCATCGCCAGAATCAATACTGACAAGGCCAGCAAGATGCTGAACCACGGCCACACGCGACCGGCGTTCAGGTCGATAGGGGCCGGCGCTGTGGCCGTGCGCGGTGCGGGTGGTGACGGCGACGCGCTGGCGGGCGGCGCGGGTGGGGCGGTCGTCGCGCCCGGCAGAACGACCGGTGCCAACACCAGAAAACTCTGATCTCGAGTCTGAAACGCGAGCGACAGTTCCAACGCCCCGGCCGCGCCGTGGGCGGTCAACGGCGTCAGATCAAAACTCAACGCGCCGCCGCTATCGAGTAGCGCCAAGGTGCGCGGCAGAGCTTCCACCGGCAATTTGAAATCGGGATGGTTGGCCTGCAGATAATGGCCGCCGGTGTCATCGCACAGGCGCCGCAGAGTCTGCAAAGCCACCGACTGGGGTACAGAGCGCGGATAACCAATGGCGTCGATCACGATGTCGTTGGCGCGTGCCAACGTGACCACATCATCATGATGATAGGCGTAGTCTTCGGCGAGTCCATCCGACAATACCAGCAGCACTTTGCGCGTAGCGTTGGATTTCTCCAGGAGCTTGAGCGCATCGCGCACGTTGCGATAAAGCTCGGTGGTGGCGCCCGCCGCCGTCAGTCCGGCCGCCGCCTGACGGATCTCGGCGGCATCGGCACCGAGAGGTGCGAGCAGGCGCAGATCGGTATCAAACGCCGCCAGTCCCAAGCGGAAATGTGCGGGCGCGGCGTTGAGCAGGGCGTCGATGTGTGTGATGGCGGCACGCAGCGCCGGCGCGCGCGCCGGGTCGCTGGTATCGACCAGCACCAGCAACGCGGTGCTGTCGCCAGCGCCGGGATAGCGGGCGCCGAGTGTGGCGGTGACCGTCTGGTCATGCCATTCCGCCACCACCGCCTGCAGTTCACCGCCCTCCAGAAGCCGATATTTGCATTGCAGACTGAGCGGCGTGCCCTGCGTGCAGCCGATGGACATGTGTTCGGTGAGGGTCGAGGCGCGTGCCGCCGCAAGGTGGGCGGTGAGCGTCAGCAGCAGAACGAGCAGGGCAGCGCGGGGTCGCGACCAGGCACGGCCGCGACCCAGGGAGCGGAACTGCGTCGCGATCATTTTTCCGGAAACAGCGGATCAGGCAGATCGTAGAACTCGATGTTCGTGCTGCTCTGGCCGCCGGCGACCGCCTCGGCTGATTTGCCGGTGGCATCGACCTTCTTTTGCTCACCTTCGGCAGAGCTGGCGGCCTTGGCGCGGCCCGCCACCTGTTCATCCTTGATTTCGCCGAGTTGCGGCAGGCCTTTGCGAATCTTGTTGCCGGCTTCCTGCACTTTTTCGTGCAGGGACGGCGAGAACTTGACACGGTAGGCGCGCGGTTCAGCGCCGCGCGGCCCTTCGGCCATGTCCGACGCCCACAGCAGAATCTCGCCTTCGCGACCGCTGGCCTTGTCCGGTTCCTGCACGTAAACCGCGACCAGATTAAATCGTTTCGGCAACTGCTGATCCGTCGGCCATCCCAGCAAAGGGGGGATCGAATAGTAGGTGACGAGGTACAGCGCGGAGACCACCGTAATGGCGAGCGCCTTGACCATCCATGACCAGCGCGCATTGAGATTGAGCACCAGCAGCAATAACGCGACCACCACATAGGCCGCGACCAGACCCGATGTTCCGAGTAATACCAAGCCGGCTCCCCTCAATACTTTGTTGTAATGACGACCGTGCCCCTCAGCACGACCAACGTGACCCAGGTCGGGCCCCGAGCGGCGCCTGACCGCCGGCCATGATAAACGATTCCATCGCCGAGGCTGCCCTCACAGACCGACGGCGAATTCGACGATTTCGCTCAGCGTCGTATTCATGCGCCGCGCGAAATCGTTGACCCGCGGGTCGGCACTGGTCAGCGGCAACTTGATGAGGCTGACCACCGTGCGCCCGCGCTCGACGTGCACGGTCACCCGGCACGGCATGTGGGCTACGAAACCCGGATCGAGCAGCAGCACCTCGCGCGCCAGTTCCAGGCTGCAGAAGTGGATGACCTCGACCTCGGGGAAATCCTCGTATCCACGCTCGCGCAGGCCCGCGCCTATGCTGTTGCGACCGGTAATACGGAAATTGTGATCGGTAATGGCGAAGTTGAGTTCGAACACCACATCGTCAAATGACTTGTCGACGGTGTAGCGCACCACCAGATCGCGCTCGGGACCGATATCGACGGGCGCTGCCGCTGCCGGCAGCGCGATGACCAGCGTCCACAGCAGCAGCCATGCCGCCCTGATCACGTGCGGCTCACTCGGTAATGACCACGCGCGTGCCAACGTTGATGAACTCTTGCAGTTCGTGCAGATCGTGATTGCGCAACGCGATGCAGCCTTGCGTCCAGTCGAGCTTGTTCTGGATATGGACCTTCTCGGGCGTTTCCTCGCCGAGCCCATGGATGCCGATGGCGCCGCCGAGTCGGGTGTTCTGCGGCGGCACCTGGTTGTGGCGCAGCGCGGCGACGATACGGTCGAACTCGCGACGTGAAATCAGGCGGCTCTTAAGACCATAGAAGGCGTCTTTGACATTCGGATAGTTGAGACGCAGAAAGGTATCAAAGGCGGTGCTGTTGTTGACGCCGACGATACGATAGGTGCCGACCGGCGTCTTGTTGTCGCCGAGCTTGTGTTTGTCGCCGGGGCCGCCGCGGCCGAGTGCGATGGGGAAGGTGGCACGCACCCGTTCACCGTCACGCACGATCAATACGCGCTTTTTCTTGTTTACTTCAATGTCGTAGCTGGCCGCGAGCAGCGGCGTGCTGGTAGCCAGCAGGGCGAGCAATACACTCAGCAGCAACCAGCAGCGAAACGCCAGCGGCGCGCGCGCCAGGGAGGCTCGCCGGGTTGTCACGTCGGTGGCAAGATGCGCTGCGCCGGATTGAATTGTCACGCGCGCGCTCCCGGCAGTATTGGATTGATCAATCTCGCGGCACACCGTAGCTCTGAAACGGTCGCAGTGCGGGGCGAGCCCGCCATGCCGCTCGGATTCTAATGCATGGATGCGGGCCCATGCTACGCTAGCGCCGTACTCGCTCGCTCTCATTCAACTTCACTTGGCATTGCTATCGATGACGGACGCAAGTCCCGCGCTCAAATACACCCGTGTCGCGATGCTGCTGCACTGGATGACAGTGCTGCTCGTCACCTGCCTGTTCGGTCTCGGTTGGTACATGATTGAGCTGCCCAAGGGGCCGGCCCGCGGCTACTATTTCGCGCTGCACAAGTCAGTCGGGTTATGTGTGCTGGTGGTGCTGTGTCTACGCGTCGCATGGCGGCTCGGCCATCGCCCGCCCGCGCTGCCGGACAGCGTGCCGCGCTGGCAGGCGCAACTGGCGCGTGGTGTACACGCGACGTTCTACGTATTGCTGCTCGCGCAGCCGCTGAGTGGCTATCTGTCCTCATCGTTCAGTGGTTACGACACGCGCTGGTTTGGTGTGCCGCTGCCATCGTGGGGCTGGCGCGACGCACCCCTGAACGAACTTTTCACTGAATTGCATGTGCTGTGTTCGATCACACTGCTGGTCTTGATCGGTGTGCATGTGCTCGGGTTTCTTTCCCATGTGCTGGCCGGAGAGCGTGCCTTGAGCCGGCGCATGTGGCCTTGGTAACGCAGCCTTTTATCGCAGGCTGTCGCACAGTCGCTGTGGCCTCAGGCCGGTGTGGCCCGTCGAAGTCCGGCTTGAGCGGGCCGCGTAAGCGCGCAATCGCGCGCTTTTGTCTGTGGTGATGGCAGACCTATAATCGCGTCATGCCCGAGGCTCGCCCGCAGTCTTTGCGCCGTTTGCTGCTCGTCCACGAGCTCGCTTTCCTTACCCTGGTCATTATCACCGGCGGCCTGGCAACGGTGTGGGGCTATCTGTGGCAACAGTCATCGATAGAGACCATTCGACTGCACGGCATGACCCACACCGGCGCGGAAATCCGCTCGCTGGTATTCAAGCAGATGCACGAAGTCACGGCCGCTGCGCTCGACGAGAATCGCGCCAGCCGCGCGCTTGAAACGCATTATTTCAAGACCATCCAGGAGCTGTTCAACACGCTGCGCCGCGCTTCATCCCATCGCGGTGAAGACTATGCGGTGCAGAGTATGCAGACCGCGTTCAGTTTGTTGCAGTCAAATCTGCGCGTGACCCTCGCCGACTCTTATGCGCTGAACCGTCTGGCGCGGGCGAAACTGCTCGACCCGGAATTCGAACAACGTTTTGTTGCCGATTTCGAGGCCGCCTTCAGCACCTTTACCGGCCTCATCGCGCAACAGACGGCGGCGCAGGAACGCAAGGTCGAACGGCGTCTGGCCATTGCGCCGTGGGCGCTCAGCGTGCCGGTGCTGCTCGGTATCGGCCTGTTGGTGCTGACCAGGCGACGCCTGACCTTGGGTTTCGTGCGCCCCATGCAGGCGCTGTTGTCGGGCACGCGCGCCATCAGCCGCGGGCAGCGTGAGGGGGTATTGCCTGAGCAGGGCGTGACGGAGGTGCGCGAGCTTGCGCAAGGCATCAACCGCATGGCCGCCGAGCTCGACAAAAGTCAGCACGCCTTGCTCGACCAGGAGCGTCAGGCCGCGCAGGGCGGGTTGATTCCCGTGATTGCCCACAATATCCGCAATCCGCTCGCGGCCATCCGCGCCAATGCACAATTGCTCGATGGCTCGGAAAGCGCGACCGAACTCGGTGAGATTCGTGCCGCCATCATCGACACCGTAGACCGCCTCGGACGCTGGGTCACGGCACTGGTCTCTTATTTACACCCACTCAAACCGCGCCGCCAGCCGCTGCGCGCCACGACTTTGCTGGCGGCGGTCGAACATCTGCTGAGCGCACGTATCGCCGAGCAGGGCTTGTACTGTGAACATGGTCGCTGGGATGAACACGCCACTATCGACGCTGACCGCGATTTGATGGAGCAGGCCTTGTACGGCTTGCTCAACAACGCCATCGAGGCCTCGCCGTGCGGCGCGCACCTGTGGCTGTCGGTGCTGGCGCAGGATGACGAGGTCCATCTGTTGATACGCGACGAGGCTGGCGGCATTCCATTCCGGCCCGAGCCCAGCGAACTGACACCCGGCCCCACCACCAAACGTTTTGGCACCGGGCTCGGCATTCCGATCGCGTTCAAGATCTGCCACACCCACGACTTTCGCCTCGAGTTCGAGGTCGACGCGGGGCGCGGCACCGAGGTCGTCATCCGTGCGCCGGCAAGCCGGCTAGAATGAGCACATGGCACTAAATCACGACATCGAAAGCATGCACGCCGAGGTTCCCGTCGCCGCGACACGGATTCTGGTGGTGGATGATGAAGCGCTGTTTGCCAAGGCGGTGGTGCGTCATCTGGAGAAGGCCGGGTATTGCTGCGACCACGCCGGTACCCTCGCGGCCGCCGCTGCGCAACTCGCGCAGCACACGACCGATCTGGTGCTGCTCGACATGCGCCTGCCCGATGGTTCGGGGCTCGATTTCCTGCACGACCTGCGCGCACGCAGCGCGGTGCCGGTGATCGTCATGACCGCCTACGGCGAGGTCGAGGATGCGGTGACGGCGATGAAATGCGCCGCTTCTGACTATCTCAAGAAGCCGGTAGATCTCGAAGAGCTGCGCATTATTATCGAGAAGGTACTGGCGCATGCGGCGCTGGGTCGGCAGCTCGAATATTCCCGCGCGCGCGAAACCTCGTTGGTTGGCAGCGCGCAATTGCTCGGTTCATCGCCAGCCATCGAACAGGTACGCCAGCAGGTGGCACGGATTGCGAGTCTGGCCGGGGCAGCCGCGGCGCAGCCACCGACGGTGCTGATCACGGGTGAGACCGGCACCGGCAAGGACGTCACCGCCCGCCTGCTGCACCAAGGCTCGGCGCGTGCCGGCAAACCGTTCGTACATGTCGACTGCGCAGCTTTGCCCAAGGATCTGATCGAGGCCGAGTTGTTCGGCCATGTGAAGGGCGCATTCACCCACGCGGTGTCAGAACGTACCGGCCTCATCGAAGCGGCCGAGGATGGTGTGGTGTTCCTTGATGAGGTCGGTGAGTTGCCGCTGGAACTGCAGGCCAAACTGCTGGCGGTGCTGGAACGACGCACGCTGCGCCGTATCGGCAGCAGTCAGGAGCATCGCACCCAGGCCTGGTTCATCGCCGCCACCAACCGACCGGTCGCCGACATGGTGGCAAGTGGCGCCTTGCGTGCCGATCTGTATTTCCGCTTGAAAGTGTTGACCCTCGACCTGCCGCCGTTACGCGCGCGCGGCGATGACATCCGTCTGCTCGCCGAACATTTTGTCGGCGACCTCGCGCGACGTTACGGCGCGCCGGGCACGCGTTTATCGAGCGCCGCGGTGCGCCGACTGCTGGCCTATGACTGGCCGGGTAATGTGCGCGAATTGAGCCATGTCATCGAACGCGCGGTATTGCTGTCAGGCGGCGGTGTCATCGACGAAGCGGGACTGGCGCTGGCGGATGGACTTGGCGACAGCGTCGCGCCGCCCGTACCGGCGCTCGAAGAAATGACGCTCGAAGAACTGGAAAAGACCATGCTTACGCGCGCACTCAAGGGCAGCGCCGGCAATGTCTCGGAAGCAGCACGACGGTTGGGCATCACGCGTATGGCGATGCGATATCGCATGGACAAATACGGTCTGCGCGGCAACGACGCCTGAGCGGCTGTTCAGGGCTGCGCGAGTTGCGGTTTGCTCGAACGGGTCAGAAAGTCGGCGACAGTGGTCAAGGCGGTGCGTAACCAACCTTGCACCGCCGCCGACCATCACGATAGGGGGGCACCGCTGAGTCCATGATGTTTTGCTGCTCCGGCGGGCGCGCCAGGCCCGTTATAATGGCGCCCCGGGCGCTGCGTTAGCCGCTGCCCATCTGAGTTTTTTTCCGCGCATGACAGGTGACCTCATGGATACACAAACTGAAATCGAAATCGAAGCGGCGGCGTTCCGGCGTCTGCGCGATTATCTGCGCGACCACACCGAAGTGCAGAACATCGACCTCATGAATCTGGCGGGCTTTTGCCGCAATTGCCTCGCCAAGTGGTATCGCAGCGAAGCCGAGACCCGCGGTGTCACGATGGACTACGAGCAGGCCCGCGAACAGGTCTACGGCATGCCCTACAGCGAGTGGAAAGACAAATTCCAGCAGGAAGCAAACAGCGAACAACAAGCGGCTTACGCTAAACGCCATGCGCAGCCGGATCACTGACGGCCGCGGTCGTCGGTCGCCGCGCCATGGACTTGCGCGTTCGTTTGACCTTGCTGCTGTCGCTGATTTTCGGCGCTACGCTGGCGGTGGGCATCGCCTACCTGCTGGCTGATGTCAGGCAGGCGGTGCTCGACGAATTGAATGCTTCAAGCGATCTGGCGACCACCTTGTTGCAAGGTGTGGTGGCGGCGTCGGATAACGCGGTCAGCGCCAGCCAGTTGAGCGAACTCGCGGCCAGACTGACGCGCGACGCGGCCATCCGGCATCTGCGCTTCGAGGTGGTGGCGAGCGGCGCGCGGCCGGCGCTGGTTGAGCCCCGCGCGGAGGCGATTGCCGGCGCGGCGCCGGCCTGGTTCGCGGCGCTGGTCAGGCCGCCGCCGACCGAACTTGTCCACCGTGTGGCTTATGCGGGCGGCGATATCGTGATTGCTGCCGATCCTGACGACGAAATCGCCGAAGCATGGCGTGAAACCCAGACCACGATGGCGGTACTGTTCGTGATGTGCGTAGGCGCGATGGTGCTGGTGTTCTTGTTTGTCGGGCGCGCCTTGCGCCCCCTGTCCGAGGTCGCGCGTGCGCTTGAAGGCATCGAACACGGTCAGTTCACAACCCGGGTGCCGGCGATTGGACTGGCGGATATCGACGCCATCACCGCACGCTACAACCACATGGCGGCGGCGCTTGCCCACAGCCACGCCGAAAATCTCGTCCTCGCACAGCGCTCGCTCGAGATTCAGGAGCAGGAGCGGCGGCACCTCGCCCACGAACTGCACGACGAGATGGGCCAATCGATCACGGCCATCAAGGCGCTGGCCGTTTCCATTCGCGAGCGTCTGGAGTTGAGCGACAGTGCGCTCGCTGAGCGCGCCGCGACGATTACCGATGTCTCAAGCGACATCTATGCGCGGGTGCGGCGCATGATGGCGCGCCTGCATCCGGTGGTGCTGGATGAACTCGGCCTGGTCGCTGCCATCGAGTTGATGGTCGATGACTGGAATACCCATCATGAAGATTGTTTCTGCAGTTTCAGCGCGCCGCGCGACCTGCAGGCTTTGAATGCCGCTGCTCGTATCGGTGTATATCGTATCGCCCAGGAAGCGCTGACCAATATCGCGCGCCACGCCGGCGCCGAGCAGGCGAGCATCGAACTGCGGCGCATCAACGACGTTCACGATGCGCCGCTGCTGGAATTGCTGGTGACTGACAATGGCTGCGGTTTTGTACCCGGCACACAACGGCGCGGCCTCGGATTGCTTGGTATTCAGGAACGGGTGGAGGCCCTCGGCGGCGTATTGAATCTGGACGCGACGCCGGGCGCCGGCCTGCGCTTGCGTGCGCGTCTGCCACTCGACATGCTGCTTGAAACGGAGACTCGGCATGGCTAATCCGATGCGAATTCTACTGGTCGATGACCATGCGGTGGTGCGGGCAGGCTTCAAGACCTTGCTCGAGAATCAGGGCGACTTGTGTGTAGTGGCAGAAGCGGAGAGCGGCGAAGCGGCCTGCCGACAGTTCATCGAACATGCCCCGGATGTAGTCATCATGGATTTGAGCATGCCGGGTGTCGGCGGTATCGAAGCCATTCGCCGTATCGTGTCGCGGCAGAGCGATGCGCGCGTGCTGGTGTTCAGCATGCACGAGGACACCTTGTTCGTAGAGCAGGCTCTGCAGGCGGGCGCACGCGGCTACATCGGCAAGAGCAGTGCGCCGGTGGTGCTGGTCGAGGCGGTGCGCCAGATTGCCAACGGCAACCTCTACATCGATCCCGAGATAGCGCAACGACTCGCTTTTCAGAAGACCAAGGGCAGTGACTCGCCGTTTCAGGCGCTGTCGACTCGCGAGTTCGAAATCGTCTGTCTGCTCGCCGAAGGTTTGAGCGTCAATGCCGTCGCCAACCACCTGACGCTGAGTTACAAGACGGTCGCCAACTACGCGACCCAGATCAAAAGCAAGCTCGAAGTCGATACCACCGCTGAGCTTACTCGTCTCGCCATACGCCACGGACTGGTTAAGGCCTGAGCCACACCCGTACGACGCTGGGAATTTTTCCCGTGAATGAAAGGGGAAATTCCCGCTGGTCGCGCCGCACGCCACCTCTACAATGCCGGCCGTCTTATCGATTGGATGGTTGCAAGGATATGGTTTCGAGACTGCGACGTTTTGCGCTATTGGCCGTTGGCACGCTGTGTGTCTCAGTGGGTCCGAGCGCGGCGACGGCGGCCGAGGGCGCTGGTTTCGACGATGAAGTCGTGGTGGTGGCTCCGGCGCCCGGCGCGGCCTCGCGTCTGGCTGCGGAGCGCCTGCCGTTTTCGGTGCAGTCCGCCGACGCCGACGCCCTGAATCGCGCGCAGTCAACCGACCTGACCGACTACCTTGGCACCCAACTCGGCAGTGTCAGCATCAATTCGGCGCAGAACAATCCGCTCCAGCCCGACGTGCAATATCGCGGTTATACGGCGTCACCGTTGCTTGGCCTCGCGCAGGGCATCGCGGTGTATCAAAACGGTGTTCGTGTCAACGAACCGTTGGGCGACGCGGTGAACTGGGACCTCATTCCGGAATCGGCCATTCACAACATCTCGCTGATCGGTGGCAGCAACCCGCTGTATGGTTTGAACACCCTGGGCGGTGCGCTCTCGATCGAGATGAAGAACGGCTTTAACTTCCAGGGTCAGCAGGCCGAGGCCTCCGGCGGCTCGTGGGGACGCGCCGAGACCAGCGTCGAGAGCGGCGGCAACAATGGCACACTCGGTTATTACGTCAATGTCGATTATTTCACCGAGGAAGGCTGGCGCGATCTGTCGGAATCCGATGCGGTCAATCTCTATGGGGCCGGCAGCTTTCGAAATACGACTTCGAAACTCGATCTCGGCTTTCAATACGGCGATACCGACCTGACCGGCAACGGTGCTGCGCCCGTGGGGCTGCTGGCCGTTGACCGCGAGGGCATCTTTACCGCGCCCGACATTACCGAGAATGAAGCTTTTGGTTTCACGCTCAATGGGGAACACCAACTAGTCGAAGGCGTGAAGCTCGCCACCACCGGCTATTACCGCGACGTCAAGACCTCCTCGTTCAACGGCGACGCGGCTGAACTGCTGGCCTGCGAGCTCGGCGGCGGTGATTTCCTGCTGGAAGCACTCGAGGAAGACGACCTCGAAGAAGTGGGCCTCGATGACGACGATATTTGCGAGAACAATGCGCTCGGTGCCTTGAATCCGGCCGCGCTCGAAACCGCACTTAACGCCTTGCTGGATCCGGGCGATGAGCCGTTCAACCTGGACGACCTGACACCGTCCCTGACCGGCACCCGAGTCATCGGCGATTCCGCCATCAACAACATAAGCTCGCGCAAGCTGAAGAGTTATGGCCTCGATGTGCAGAACTCCTTCGAGCGTCCACTGTTCGGGTATGACAATTATCTGGTGGTCGGCGCCGGTTATGCGCGCGGCGAAGCACGATTCAAATCGGTCACCGAGTTGTCGGATATCGACCCCATCACACGCAGCACCGCCGGCCTCGGACTCGGTTCTTTCCTGAGTCGTGACGCGACTAATGTGGAGACAAGCACCGGCACCTGGAGTGTCTACGTGATGGATTCGTTTGATCTGAGCTCGCGCCTGACGGTCACCGCTGGCGGCCGCTATAACAGCACCGCGGTCAAGATCAGCGATCGCTCAGCGGTACGTCCGGAGTTGAACGGCAGCCACAATTTCTCGCGCTTCAATCCGACCGCAGGTGCGACCTTCGAGTTAGCCAAGGACAACAGTGTCTACGCCAATTACAGCGAATCGTCGCGCGCGCCGACGCCGATAGAACTGTCGTGTAACGATCAGATCTTCGAGCGCGTCAGGGCGGCGGCGATTGCCCGTGGTGACGACCCGGACGACGTCGAATTCGAATGCCGGCTGCCAAACGCCTTCCTCGCCGATCCGCCGCTTAATCAGGTGGTAGCCAAGAGCGTGGAATTCGGTGTGCGCGGCAAACTCGGCGTGGTCAAGCATCGACTCGGCTATTTCCGTACCGTCAACCATGACGACATTCTGTTTCAGACCACTGGCCGCGGCACCGGTCTGTTTGCGAACGTCGACAAGACCCGTCGCGAGGGGTTTGAGTCGGCCTTTGCAGTCAGCTTCGCTGACTTCGACTACGCACTCTCCTACAGCTATATCCGCGCTACTTTCGAGGATGACTTCAAGGTGCAGAGCCCCAATCATCCGTTTGCCGACGCCGAGGGAGAACTCGCGGTCAGCAAGGGCGACCGCATGCCGGGCATCCCTGATCACCAGTTCAAGTTCAGCGCCGATTACCACACGCCGTGGCGCCTGGTGCTGGGCGTTGATGTGCTCTACAACTCGGGGCAGTTCCTGCGTGGCGATGAGTCCAACCAACTTGACGAAATTGATGGCTACGCGCTGATGCATCTGCGCGCGTCGTATGCCATCGATAAACGTTTTGAGATGTTCACTCGTATCAGCAATGTGTTTGACGCCGACTATGAAAACTTCGGTCTGCTGGGCGAAGAACCCTCGGAAGTGCTACCGGGCCTCGCCGACCAGCGCCCGTTTTTTGTTGGTGCCGGCGCACCGCGCGCAGCCTGGGTCGGGGTGCGGATGAAGTTCTGAGGCAGTACGCGTGACCCGGCACGGCGAGGGTGTCAGCATTCTGCTGGTGGACGACCACGCCATCGTGCGGGTCGGCTTTCGTGCGCTGCTGGCGCAGCAGGACTGGTGCGGGCCGATAGCCGAGGCTGCCAACGGCGAGGCCGGCTACCAGTTGTTCCGCGAACTTAAACCCGACGTCATCGTGATGGACCTGTCGATGCCCAAGATGTCGGGCATCACCGCCATTCAGCGCATCAAGACGGTCGACGCCGAGACTCGTATCCTGGTTGTCAGTGTGCATGACGAATCGGTGTTCGTGATGCAGGCCATGAAAGCCGGCGCGGCGGGTTATGTGTCGAAAGGCTCGGCGCCCGAGGAGATCGTCGGTGCGGTGCGCAGCGTCGCACAAGGGCGCACCTATATCAGCAACGGCATCGCCCAGCGCCTGGTCATCACCACCATCCGTGGTGACGAAAATCCCTTTCAACAGCTCTCAGCACGAGAATTCGAAATCGTCTCGCTCGCCACCAGTGGGGTCGATCCGCGCGACATCGCGCTGCGTTTGTCGATTCACTACAAGACCGTGGTCAATTACCTGACTCAGGTTAAACGTAAACTCAATGTAGCCAACGC
This sequence comes from Klebsiella pneumoniae, assembly GCA_945873015.1. Taxonomy (GTDB): domain Bacteria; phylum Pseudomonadota; class Gammaproteobacteria; genus JADJYF01. Next base: position 5,798 of record CAMCBY010000011.1, on the reverse strand, counting down.
GACGGAACTGACCAAACTTGCGATTCGCCATGGCATCGTCAGCGTCAATAGCGCGACACCTTCGGGTTAGGGGCGAGTGGGGCAGGGCGAAGAACGGGGTGTCGCTCATCATGAGCGACACCCAAATTAAACTTCGTGTGAAGGAAGGGTCTTGCGACCGGCGATGATTATCCTGTCTGCGTGGGCGTGTGCACAGTAGCGTTTTGCGGGTCAGGAAATTTCCATTGGATTAAAGTGACGCTTTCCGCGATAGCCAGGCGGCACGCGCTTAGTGTGGGAGCGAGTCCGCGCCGATCTGCCACAACGCCACCTGCACTTCTTCTATTTTGCCGGTGACGGCACTCACTTCAACCTTGAGGCGGATGCTGTCGGCATCGACGATATCGAGTTCGTAGCGCGGCGCCCCGTGCGCATCGAGTTCGTACTGGATTTCTTCGACCTCGCCAGGATAAACGCGGGTCGCGATGGCGATGGCGTGCTGCTGGTCAATCAGTCGTCGATAACGACACCCCACGGGCCTTCGCCGACCGCAATCTTGGCGGTGACCGAGTTGCTCTTGGTGTCGATGACCGAGACCTGATTGTCGGCGCCATCGGTGGTGTAAAGGTGACCGCCGTCGCGCGATTGAGCGAGGCCCCACACGCGTTTGCCGACCGGCACGCTGGTGATGACTTCCAGCGTGTTGGCGTCGAGCACGAACACGCGGTTGGCGCGGCCGCCGGCGACGTACAGGCGTTTGCCATCGACACTCACGAGAATGTCCTTGGGTTTGGCCTGATCGTCGCTCAACGCCATCTTGCCGAGAATGGTGCCGCTGGCGACATCGACCTTTTTTACTTCGCCGCCGATTTCCGAGGTGGCGTAAGCGAGCTTGCCGTCGGCGCTGAAGGTGGCCGAACGTGGCCGCGCGCCGACCAGAATGTTGTTGACCACGGTGTGCTCGGGAATCGCGATGATGTGCAGCATGTTGGTCGATTCGCTGGTGACGATGGCGCGTGTGCCGTCGGGCGAAATGGCGACGCCCTCCGGTTCGATACCCACTTCGATTTCGGCCACCAGTTTGCCGCTGCGCGGGTCGATGACCGAGGCCTTGGCATCTTCTTCGTTGGAAATGTAGATGTTGCCGTTCTTGTGTACGGCAAACGCCTCGGGGTCATCGCCGCTCGGGAAGGTGCCCTTGATTTCGAGGCTGAGTGGGTCAATCACGGTAATGTGGTTGGCGCCGCTGACCGCGACATACACCGCGCTGCCGTCCGGCGCCATACCGATACCGCGCGGCCGCGCGCCGACCGCGATGGTCTTGATGACCTGATTGGTTTTGGTATCGATGACGCTGACGCTGTCGCCTTTCTCATTGGTGATGAACACCCGCCCGGTGGCGGCGACGCTGTCCAGCGCAAGGCTGAACAGCAGGGCAAGTACGAGGATACGCATGGTGGAACTCCGGTTTAGCAAATGATGCGGGGGTAGGGGTGCGGCGCGGTTATTTTGTGCAAGGAGTATTGCCCAGCGAGTCCAGATCGCCGTTGGCGGCAATGCCGCGCACCGGCGCTTCGCCGACCACCTTGCCGTCTTCGATCAGCAGCAGTGGTTGGCGCAACTGACCATTCTCGCGGAAGCTCATGTCTACGCCTTTTTGTCCGTCAAAGGCCAGGTCCTTGCGCAGCGCAAGCAGCAAGGTGTCGGGGGCGCTCGCGCGCAGGCGCGCGACGGTGTCAGACAACAGTTTGACCGCCGCCCACGCCGCCCACGCCTCGTCGTTCATCGCGCGGCCGGCAGCGGCGCTATAACGTTTATTCAATTGCGAGCCGGCATACATCTCGGCGCTGGCATGCCAGGCGCGGGCCTCGGCGGTGCTGGCGGGCGTCTTTTTCTGCCATTGCGCGAGGGCGTCGGCGCGCATGGCCCGACTGGGGATGGTGTGCAACAGATTGGCGACACAATGGCCGCGCAGGCTGTCGTCCTCGGCGCCCACGTTCAGCAGCGGCGTGCCCCGTGCCTGGCCAGCGAGGGTGGTGAGTGTCGGCGCGTCGGCATCGACCACGATGGCGCTCGCGGCCGCGCCGAGGGCAGCGGCAAGGTCGGCACTGTCGAGCAGTTCGTAGTTGAGGCCGAGGAACTTGCCCTGGGCATTGGCTTCACGGATGCCCTGTTGTGCGCCGGCATGGGCGTCGCCGTCCAGCGGGCCAATGAAGGCAATGCGAACGGCGAGGCTCTCGGCCGCCGCGAGTGGCGCGCAGCTCAATACCAGCAGGGCGAGCAGCGCCGATCCGAGATAATGCCGGACAGGAGGAGTGCTAAACGTGCGACGCGGCGCGGATGTGGTTGATTTGATCATGATCATGGACGGGCCTGCTGGGGCTGGCGGGTACGGCACGCGCAGCGAATGGATAGTGGGAATGCATTTCATATTTACACCACGGCCCGCTCTGGCCTTTTGGTTTGAATCTCGATAGTCTGAGCCGGCCCCGTAGCCGCCACACGGCGCTCGGCATTCTATGTGATGAATGCAGCAATACCTGAGCCCTTAGGTGCCAGGCAACGGGAAAAATTCACGAGGGGAGCGCACGCACTTGCGCGCCGTCACGAGCCTGGGCTCGGGGGACGGCCGAGTGGCCGCCTGGGTCGCGAGTGGCGCTCTTCGAACTTACCGGACTCGGGCCGAATTCGGACCTTATCGAGGAGAACCCTGATGCTGAAAGCGCTGCAACTCGAACCTGAAAAGTGCACCGGCTGTCTGCAGTGCGAGATGGCCTGTTCGTTTGAAAACGAGGGAGTATTCAACCCCTCCAAGTCGCGCATCAAGGTGTTCAATTTTCACGATGAGGGCCGCTTCGCGCCCTATACCTGCTCGCAGTGCGCGGAAGCCTGGTGCATGCACGCATGCCCGGTGGAAGCCATCGTCATCAACGCCAAGACGGGCGCCAAGGACGTGCTCGAAGACGTCTGCGTCGGCTGCAAGGTGTGCACCATTGCCTGTCCCTTCGGCACCGTCAATTACAACGCCGACAGCGGCAAGGTCGTCAAGTGCGATTTGTGCGGTGGTGATCCGGCCTGTGCAACGGCCTGCCCGACGGGTGCAATCACCTATGTAGATGCCGAACACACCGGCCTTGAGCGCATGCGCGCCCATGCCGCACAGTCGATTCCCAAGGCTTGAACAACGCAGGAGACGGTGATCATGGCATGGCAACGTAAGTTACTGCGCGTCAATCTGAGTGCCGGCACGTGTACTCCTGAGCCGCTCAACATGGAGTGGGCCCTGAAATACATCGGTCAGCGCGGTCTGGCAACCAAATACCTGTGCGAGGAAATCGACCCCAAGGTCGATGCCTTGTCGCCGGACAACAAGCTCATCATGGCTACCGGTCCGCTGACCGGCACCATGGCCGCCACCGGCGGCCGCTATTCGGTGATCACCAAGAGCCCGCTGACCGGCGCGATTGCCTGCTCCAACTCCGGCGGTTTTATCGGCGCCGAAATGAAGTCGGCCGGCTGGGACATGATCATTTTCGAAGGTCGTTCACCGCAGCCCGTTTACCTGCTGCTCGAGAATGACCATGCCGAACTGCTGTCGGCCGACGGGCTGTGGGGCAAGTCGGTATGGGAAACCGACGACATCATCCATACCACCCATCAGGACCCGCTGCTGCGCGTCGCCTGTGTCGGCCGTTCCGCCGAAGAAGGCTGCCTCTATGCCGGCGTGGTCAATGACAAACATCGCGCTGCCGGTCGCTCCGGTGTCGGCACGGTGATGGCCTCCAAACACCTCAAGGCGGTCGCCATTCGCGGCACCCAGGGCGTGGGCGGCGTGCGTGATTTCAAGGCATTCATGACTGCCACTACGGCCGGCAAGAAGGTTCTGAAGGACAACGCCGTGACCGGCATCGGCTTGCCCACCATGGGCACCCAGGTGCTGATGAACGTCATCAACGAAGTCGGCGCGATGCCGACCCGCAACATGCGTGAAGTGCAGTTCGAGGGCGCCTCGAAAATTTCCGCCGAGGCCATGCACGAGCCGCGCGAAAGCGACGGCAAGCCGAATCTGGTGACCAATGCCGCCTGTTTCGGCTGCACCATCGCCTGCGGCCGCATTTCGACCATCGACCCGCAGCACTACACCATCAGCAACAAACCCGAGTATATGGGCGCATCCGGCGGGCTCGAATACGAGGCGGCGTGGGCGCTCGGTTGCGCCACCGGGGTCGATGACCTCGATGCGCTGACCTACGCCAACTTCATCTGTAACGAAGATGGTTTCGACCCGATCTCGTTCGGCTCGACGGTGGCGGCGGCGATGGAACTGTTTGATCTCGGCGCCATTACCACCAAAGAAACCGGCGGCATCGAAATGCGTTTCGGCTCGGCCGAGGCGCTGACCAAGGCCTGTGAACTGGTCGCGACCGGTAGCGGTTTTGGTAAGGATCTCGGCCTCGGCTCGAAGCGCCTGACCGCCAAATACGGACATCCCGATCTGTCGATGACGGTCAAAGGCCAGGAATTTCCGGCCTACGATCCGCGCGGCATCCAGGGCATGGGCCTGACCTATGCGACCTCCAACCGCGGCGCCTGCCATCTGCGCAGCTATACCGTGTCGTCCGAAATCATGGGTGTACCGGTCAAGACCGATCCGCTCACGACCGAGGGCAAACCGGAACTGGTGAAAGCGTTTCAGGACGCGACTGCGGCGGTTGATTCGACCGGTCTGTGTGTATTCACGACTTTCGCCTGGACTTTGGCCGACATTGCGCCGCAGGTCGATGCCGCGTGTGAAGGCGGCTGGACGCCGGAGTCCATGCTCGAAGCGGGCGAGCGTATCTGGAATCTCGAGCGTCAGTTCAATCTCGATGCGGGTCTGACTGCGGCTGACGATACTTTGCCCAAGCGTCTGTTGAAGGACGCCGCCAAGACCGGCCCGGCCAAGGGCCAGGTCAATCGCCTGCACGAGATGCTGCCGCAGTACTACCAGATCCGTGGCTGGACCACCGACGGTCGACCGACAGCCGACACCTTGAAGCGGCTCGACGTCTGAGCCCATGCCGCGACCCATCGGAGTAGAGCAGCCATGCAACACATAGTGATTGGAGCCGGACCGTCTGGCGTTATCGCCGCCGAGACCTTACGCAAGTTACAACCCGCCGCGAGCGTCACTCTGATAGGTGACGAGCCCGAAGCGCCGTATTCGCGCATGGCGATCCCTTACTTCCTGATCAAACAAATCGCGGAGCAGGGCACGCACCTGCGTAAAAGCGGCGATCATTTCACCAAGCGCAATATCAACGTGCTGCAAAAGCGCGTTGAAGGCCTGGACCGCGCAGCCAAACAATTGACTCTCGCGGGTGGTGACAAGCTTGCCTATGACAACCTTCTGATCGCGACTGGTTCGCGGCCGGTGTCGCCACCGATCCCGGGCATCGATCTGCCGGGCGTGACCTCGTGCTGGACGCTGGCCGATGCGCGTCGCATTGCCGCCACCGCCAAACCCGGTGCGCGTGTGGTGTTGATGGGCGCGGGTTTCATCGGTTGCATCATTCTCGAAGCGCTGGCGAAGAGCGGCGCGAGCCTGACCGTGGTTGAGATGGAAGGGCGCATGGTGCCGCGCATGATGAACGACACTGCCGGCGGCATGATCAAGGACTGGTGTCAGGAGCATGGCGTGACCGTGCACACCTCGACCAAGGTCAATGCTATCGAGCAGCACGGTTCAGCATTGCGGGTGGTGCTCAATACCGGCACGACGGTTGACGTCGATATGGTGGTGTCTGCTACCGGTGTGCGCCCGAATATCGATCTGGTCA
>CAMCBY010000010.1 GCA_945873015.1 Klebsiella pneumoniae | reverse complement strand
CGCGCCATCGAAGTGGCGTGCTGGGCACCCAATCACCACCGCACCGAGCCGTGGCGTTTCTACATGCTGGGTCCCTTGGCGCGCCAGCAGATCATCGCGCGCAGTACCGAACTGGTGCGTGTCGCCAAGGGCGACCGTGCCGCCGAGATCAAACGTCAACGCTGGCTAGAAGTGCCGGGTTGGCTGTTGATGACCTGCCTGCGCAGCGATGACGCCCAGCGCGAACGTGAGGATTACGCCGCCTGCAGTTGCGCCGCGCAGAACATGATGCTGACCTTGTGGGCCGATGGGATCGGCTGCAAATGGACAACCGGTGCCATCACCCGTGATCCCGAGTTGTTCCACATGCTCGGGCTGCATGCCGCGCGTGAATTCGTGGTGGGTCTGTTCTGGTACGGGCGCCCTGCGACGCTGGTCGAGCAGCAGCGCCGACCCTTGTCGAAAGTGCTGGCGCGTATCGAATAGGGCGCGAGTCTTGGTTGTCACCCATGAATTGACCATCACTACGCGCGCGCGTGGTTTTGTCGAAGTGACCGCTGAACTTGCGGCGCTGGTGCGTGCCAGCGCTGTGCGGGTCGGCATCTGCGCGGTCTGGATCCGTCACACCAGTGCCTCGCTGCTGGTGTGCGAGAACGCTGATCCGCAGGTGCTGCGGGACCTTGAGCGATTTATGCAAAGACTGGTGCCCGATGGCGACCCGTTGTTCCAGCACGTAGAAGAAGGTGACGACGATATGCCGGCCCATGTGCGTGCGGTGCTGACCAATACCGATCTCTCGCTGCCAATACGCGCCGGGCGCCTCGCGCTCGGCACCTGGCAGGGCGTGCTGTTATGGGAACATCGTTTGCGCGGGCACGAGCGCCGTCTTGATGTGACCTTGATGGGCGAATAAGGCCGGCACCGCCCGGCTAACGTGGCGCGCCGAGCGCGCGTGCGCGTGTGCAGGCCGCGTCGCGCGCGGCCGCATCGTCACGCGTTGTCTCGCGCCAATTGCCAAGGTTCGCCGCGACCAGAGCGGACAACATCTCCACATGGCGAGGGCTGTCGTTCAAGGCCGGGATGTAATGCAGCTCGCCGCCGCCGGCGGCGCGGAAAGCGTCCCCATTCTGCATCGCGATTTCCTCCAGGGTTTCCAGGCAATCGACTGCAAAGCCTGGGCACACCACGTCCACTCGTCGGGTGCCGGCTTTGCCGAGCGCGGTCAAGGTGATGTCGGTATAAGGCTCAAGCCAGCGGGTCGGTCCGACTCGCGATTGAAACGTGACGCTGCACGCGTCCGGTTCGAGCGCCAATGCTTCACGCAGCAGACGCGCGGTGGCCTGGCACTGACAGAAATAAGGATCGCCGGCGAGAAAATATTTTTCCGGCAGGCCGTGAAACGACATCAACAGACGATCGGGGCGGCCATGCTCGGCCCAATAGTCGCGCACCGAGTCGGCCAGCGCCGCGATATAGCGCGGGTCGTTATGGTAATCGTTGACGAAGCGCAGTTCCGGCACCCAGCGCAGGCGCGCGCAATGGGCAAACACCGCATCCATCACCGACGCGGTAGTCGGCGCGGCGTATTGCGGGTAGAGCGGCAGCACCACGATGCGCCGCGCGCCGCGCGCGAGCAGCGTATCAAGCGCGCTCGCGATCGAGGGCGAGCCATAACGCATGCCGAGCGCGGTGACGATGGCATCGTCATCATCATCATCGCCGGCGAGCGCGCTGCCAAGTTTTGCGCTCAGGCTTTGTGAAAAGGTCAGCAACGGCGAGCCTTGTGCTTGCCAGATCTTGGCGTAGGCGTGGGCCGAACGGCGTGGGCGCAGATTGAGGATCACGCCATGCAGGATCGGCCACCACAGCAGCCGCGGCGTTTCGATCACACGCGGGTCGCTCAAAAACTCGGCCAGATAACGACGCACCGCGCGGGGAGTGGGTGCATCGGGTGTGCCGAGATTGCAGACCAGAATGCCCAGACGCTGGCGTTGTCCGTGTTCGAAAGCCGGCGTACCGAGATATTTGGGCATGGTGGACGCTCGTGTGGAGAAGGTCGCGACGCTACACCAAGGCAGCGCGCGCTGAAAGACCGTTACTGCGATTCGCGCAGACCATGGGCAACGGGCTCGCGCAGGATTTTGCCGACCACGCGCAAGCCAATCAGTGCCAATGCCAGCATCGAGACCACGATGCCGGTCAAGGGAATTCGCCAGTCCGGCACATAGGGGATATCCAGCACCTGGGTGGCAAGCAGACCGGCCGTTAACAAAGCCCCGCCGCTGGCGAGGGTGCCGGCGACCGCGCCGATGGCGAGAAACTCGGCCAGCACTGCGCTGCGCACAAAACGCCGCGAGGCGCCGAGGGTGCGTAACAGCACGGTGTCTTTCAGGCGCTCGCGTTGACTGGCCTGCACCGAGGCGGCCAGTACCAGACTGCCAGCGCCCAAGGCAAACATAAAAACCCAGGTCAGCGCCTGGGCGACCCGGTCCATGACCTGCCGCACCTGGCGCATCAAGGCGTCGATGTCGATGACGGTGACGCTGGGGAAACGCTCCACCAGCGCCGCCATGAGTCCGGGCTCAGCCGCATCGAGACGAAAGCTGGTGATATAGGTGGCCGGTGCCGCGGCCAGCATGTCGGGTGTGGTGACGACAAAAAAATTGACCTGGAAATTTTCCCAATCCACTTTGCGCAGGCTGGTAATGCGGCCGTGCACTTCGCGGTCGGCGACGAGGAAGGTCAACTCGTCGCCCAAGGTCAGGCCGAGCGTCTCGGCGATGCCTTGTTCAACCGATAACTCGCCGCGGGCGCCCGCCGCCCACCAGCGTCCGCCAACGATGCGGTTGTCGCTCTTGGGCGTGAGCGCCGAGGACAGATTGAATTCCCGCTCCGCCAGACGGCGCGCGCGTTGATCGGTGTAGTTTTCGACCACCACAGCGGCACCATTGATGGCTGTCAGGCGGCCGCGCACCATCGGGTAGAACTGGGGCGCGAGTCGGGTATGGGAGCTCAGGAAATCACGCATCGCATCGACTTCGTCGCTCTGGATGTTGATCAGAAATTGATTAGGCGCGTCGGCCGGCAGATGCGCGGTCCACTGGCGGAACAGATCGTTGCGCACCAGACCCAAAAGCAGAATCACCGTCAGGCCAAGTCCAATCGCAGTGGTCTGCAGCACCGACAAGCGCGCACGACGCGCGACACTCGCGAGTCCGAAGCGCCAGCTCATGCGGGTGTGCGCGCGCAGACGTCCGAGCATGCGCACCAGTCCCCAACCGGCTGCCGCCAGCACCAGGGCCGAGGCCAGCATGCCGCCGAGCGCCATCAGCACCAGCTTGGGATTGCCGCTGTGCCACGGTGCAATGGCCGCGAATGCCGCCAGCATGCCGAGCACACGCCACGGCCGCGCATCGGGCAGACCGGCACGGTCGCGCGACAGTATCGCGACTACTGGCAGGCGCCCGAGTCGGGCGAGTGCCGGAATGGCAAAACCGCACAAGGCGATGACGGCGACCAGCGCGCCATGCAGCAGCGCCAGAGGTGCCGGCGTGCTGGCTGCGAATTCAGCCATCGGCACCAGGCGTTGTACGAGTACACGCTCCAGCAGCAAGGCAATGCCATCGCCGAGCACGGTCGCTGCCAGCGCGAGATACAAAGTCTCGCAGCACAACAGCATCACCACCGCGCGCCGCGTGAGACCGAGGGTCTTGAGGATGGCGACCGTGCCTTCGTGCAGCTCGGCGTAACCCGCCGCCGCGAGCGCAATGCCGATGGCCGCGAGCATCACGCTGGCGAACGCGGCCAGACTCAGGAAACGCTCGGCCTGGGTCAAAGCCGCACGCATTTCCGGTCGCGCGCTGCGCGGGTCCTGCACGCTGTCACCGCGACGCAGGTCGAGTCCGGCGCGATAGTCCTTGATGCGCTCGGCCGGGCCGGCCAGCAAGGTGGTGTAACTGACGCGACTGCCGGGCACGACGAGGCCAGTCGCGGCAAGGTCGTCATAGTGCATGAGCACACGCGGCGCGATCGAGAACAGGTCGCTGCCGCGATCCGGCTCCAATACCAGCATGCGCGTCAGTCGCAGTTCGGAGCTGCCGATGGTGAGTGTTGCGCCGACGCGCACATCGAGCAGATTCAGGAGTTTGGCTTCAGCCCAGATTTCGCCGCGTGGCGGGCCGGCAGCGACGGCTTGCGGTGTCGCCGCCGCGGATTCGGCAATCAGCAATTGCCCGCGCAATGGATAAGCATCGTCAGTCGCTTTCAGTTGTACCAGTTGCAGCGCATCGCCCTTGCTCACCACGCTGCGCATGGCGGCAATACGTGCATATTTGAGCTCAAGGGCAGTGGCGCGCGTGATGTATTGTTCGGGAGGTGGCGTACTGCTCAACAGCGCGAGGTCGCCGGCCAGTAGCGCACTTGATTCGGCCACCAGCGCGCGGTCGACGCGGCTCACCAATAGACTCACCGCGACCGTACTGGCGACGGCGATGACGGTCGCGGCCAGCATGACAGTCAGACGTCCACTGGCAAGATCGCGGCATAAGAGGCGCCACGCCAGGCGCCACAGCGACAAGCCCGGCGCGCGCGCGTCAGTCAACGAGACGACCACCGGCAAGCGCGAGGCGCCGTTCACAACTCGCGGCGAGCGCCGGATCGTGCGTCACGATGATCAGGGTGGTGCCGCACTCGGCGTTCAGTCCAAACAGCAACTCGGTGACGGCGCCGGCATTGGCGGCATCGAGGTTGCCGGTCGGTTCATCGGCAAACAGGATCGCAGGCGAGGTGCAGAACGCGCGTGCCAGCGCCACGCGCTGCTGCTCGCCGCCCGACAATTGTCGCGGAAAATGTTCGAGTCTCTCGGCCAGACCGACCCGCGCCAGCATGGCGCGGGCACGCTCGCGCGCGTCAGGCTCGCCTTTCAATTCCAGCGGCAGCATGACGTTTTCGAGTGCCGAAAAGCTGCCGATGAGATGAAAGGCCTGGAACACGAAGCCGATGTGGGCACTGCGCAGTTCAGCGCGCTGATCCTCGTCCAGTGCGCTGAGCGACTGCCCCAGAATCTCGATGTCGCCGTGGCTGGGGGTATCGAGACCTGCCAGCAGACCGAGCAAAGTGGATTTTCCCGACCCCGAGACGCCGGTGATGGCGACCCGTTCGCGAGCCGCGAGGCTAAAATTGATATCATCGAGTATGCGAATCGTACCCTGCGGACCGATGACCTCTTTGCCCAACTGCCGTGCGCGTATGACGGTGCCGACCATGTGGTCGGCGCTGCTGGGTTTGGCGTTGTGCATGATGCTGCTGGGGCCGTGCCACGCCGCCGACAAAGGCGCGCAGCCGTCTATCCTGATCCTCGGTGACAGCCTGAGTGCAGGCTATGGCATTGCGTTGCGAGACGCCTGGCCGAGTCTGCTGGCCACGCGTCTGGTCGAAGAAGGCTATCCGTATCGTGTCGTCAATGCCAGCATCAGCGGCGAGACCACTTCCGGTGGTGCGCATCGGCTGCCGGCGCTTTTGACTGAACACCAGCCCGCCGTGGTGGTGGTGGCGCTTGGCGCCAATGACGGACTGCGTGGTCTCAAAGCGGCTGAGGTGCGTACTAACCTCGAGGCCATGATCAACGCGACCCTGGCCAGCAATGCCGTGCCGCTGTTGTTGCAGGTGCGGGTACCGCCCAATTACGGCCCGCAATACACTGCCACCTTCGAGGCCGTGTACGGCGAATTAAGCGCGCGCGAGGGGGTCGTGGCCGGCCCATTTCTGCTGGACGGCTTTGCCGCCGACAGCCGCGCATTTCAGGCTGATGGCCTGCACCCCGTGGCGGCCATGGAGCCCCGCATCCTGATCACCGTGTGGCCAGCACTCGTCAGTGCACTGGATGCCGCGAAGCAGAGGAAAAAGAACCCGTGAATTTCTGCAGTCGATGCGGCTCCAAACAAATGGTGTGGCGAGTGCCGGATGGTGATAACCGTCCGCGCCACATCTGCGATGCCTGCGGTGAAATCTTCTACGAGAATCCTAAAATCGTCGCCGGATGTATTCCGGTGTGGGGCGAACAGATTCTGTTGTGCAAGCGTGCCATCGAACCGCGTTTCGGCTGGTGGACTTTACCCGCAGGTTTTATGGAGAACGGTGAAACCACCGCCGAGGCCGCCGCGCGCGAGACCTGGGAGGAAGCCTGCTCGCGTGTCGAAGTCGAAGAGCTGTTTGCGGTGTTCAATCTGCCGCAGATCAACCAGATCTACATGATGTTCCGCGCCCACCTGCCGGTATTGGAATTTGCGCCCGGCACCGAGAGTCTGGAATGCAAGCTGTACTACGAGCACGAGATTCCGTGGACCGATCTGGCGTTTCCGACCATCACCCATACGCTGCGCTACTATTTTGAAGATCGTGCGCGCGGTCGTTATGAGCTTCACTTCGGCGACATCGTACGCGAGGGGCATCACACCGCGATGGTGCCGCGCCGCACGCCGGTCGAAATTTGAAATGCCATCCGCCCAACCGATAGCCCAGGACAAGCCATGAGCGACAAGACCCTGTTCGAGAAAATCATCGCGCGCGAGATTCCTGCCGATATCGTCTTTGAAGACGACCAGTGCATCGCATTCCGCGACATCAATCCGCAGGCGCCAATGCATGTACTGGTTTGTCCCAAAAAGCCAATGCCGATGCTGTCCGACGCAACGCCGGCCGACAACACGCTACTTGGACATCTGTTGGTGACAGCATCGACCATCGCCGCCCAGCACGGGTATGGCGATGCCTTCCGGGTAGCCATCAACAATGGCGCGGCGGTCGGACAGTCGGTTTTCCATCTGCATCTGCATGTACTGGGCGGGCGCCGTTTTACCTGGCCGCCAGGCTGAAGACCCAGGCTGAAGATATTTTCAGAGTTGGATTGCGGGAGAGAGGAGGCACCCTGGGCGGGTGCCATGCATGTGCCGCATGATGCCGGCACATGCTTCACGGACTGCTTCTAGCGACGCATCGCGTCGAAGAATTCGGCGTTGTTCTTGGTCTGTTTCAAACGCTCGAGCAGGAATTCCATCGCTGCAATTTCTTCCATCGGATGAAGCAACTTGCGCAGGATCCACATTTTCTGCAATTCATCCTGTTTGGTCAGGATTTCCTCACGACGGGTGCCCGAGCGATTGATGTTCACCGCCGGGAAGATGCGCTTTTCGGCAATCTTGCGGTCCAGGTGAATTTCCATGTTGCCGGTGCCCTTGAACTCTTCATAGATGACGTCATCCATGCGTGAGCCGGTATCAATCAGCGCGGTGGCGATGATGGTCAGACTGCCGCCTTCTTCGATGTTGCGCGCCGCGCCGAAAAAGCGCTTCGGACGCTGCAGGGCGTTGGCGTCCACACCACCCGTCAAAACCTTGCCCGAGGACGGCACAACGGTATTGTAGGCGCGCGCAAGTCGCGTGATGGAGTCGAGCAGAATGACGACATCGCGCTTGTGCTCGACCAGACGTTTGGCTTTTTCGATCACCATTTCGGCAACCTGCACATGGCGGCTGGCCGGTTCGTCGAAGGTACTCGCGATCACTTCGCCGCGCGTCGAGCGCTGCATCTCGGTCACTTCTTCCGGGCGCTCGTCGATGAGCAACACGATCAGGTAGCAGTCGGGATGATTGGCTTCGATGGAATGGGCGATGCCTTGCAGCATCATGGTCTTGCCGGCTTTCGGCGGCGAGATGACCAGACCACGCTGGCCCTTGCCTATCGGTGCCGCGAGATCGATCACGCGCGGCGTGAGATCCTCAGTGCTGCCGTTGCCAAGTTCGAGGTGCAGGCGCTTCTGCGGGAACAGCGGAGTCAGGTTCTCAAACAGGACTTTGTTCTTGGCGTTTTCCGGCGGCTCGAAATTGATTTCGCTGACTTTCAGCAGTGCGAAATAACGTTCGCCTTCCTTGGGTGGGCGAATCTTGCCGGAGATGGTGTCGCCAGTGCGCAGGTTAAAACGTCGAATCTGACTGGGCGACACGTAGATGTCGTCCGGTCCGGCGAGATAAGAGCAATCGTTGGAGCGGAGGAAGCCGAAACCGTCGGACAGGATTTCGAGAACGCCATCACCGGAGATGTCTTCGCCTTTCTTCGCGTGCGCTTTGAGAATGCTGAAAATGACGTCCTGTTTGCGGGACCGGGCCACGCCCTCGAGGCCCATTTCATCCGCAAGATCGACGAGTTCGGAGGCCGGTTTTTGCTTGAGTTCGGTCAGATTCATCGTATAAGAGTCGCGTGTGGGATTGAATCGCGGGACGCATGGGCGCGGCGCGATGGGGTGCCAAAAATTTGATTCGGTGGAGGTCGGATCAGGGCAGGCCGCCGGGATCCGTATTCAGGAAAATAGCACGCTGATTGAGTGCCGTCTACATTCCGGATCCAAATCCGGAGTACCTGCGCCGCGAGCTCGAGCGCAGGTACCAGATAGTGTTAGACGTTGCTGTCGATGAAGGCGGTCAGTTGCGACTTGGTCAGTGCGCCGACGTGGGTGGCGACGATGTTGCCTTCCTTGAACAGCATCAGGGTCGGAATGCCGCGGATGCCGTATTTCATCGAAGTGGCCTGATTCTGATCGACGTCGAGTTTGGCAACCTTGACGCGCTCAGAGTATTCCGAGGAGACCTCTTCAAGGATGGGGGCAATCATCTTGCACGGTCCGCACCACTCGGCCCAGTAATCGACGAGTACCGGTTTGTCCGATTTGAGTACGTCCGAATCGAAGGAGTCGTCGGTAACGTGGATCATGTGTTCGCTCATGGGTGGTGACGGGAGTTGGTGTGGTAACGGCCTCATTTTTGAACGATCCTAAGCTCGATTGCAAGCTTGGGAGTGGGGCGGTCGGAGCCCGTAATACCGGCGCAAACAGGCGTTTGCCGGCGCTACGCGAAGACCGGCGCGGGCTCAATTGAGGTGCCTGCGGGCAACTACGCCGGGCCGGCGACAGCGGCCGCAGCGACGCGACCTTGAATGCGCGCTCGATGGTCGCCCGCGATGACGCCTCTCGCTACAATGCGCGGCCCACCGCGCAGTGCATTGCTGGTGGCGGTCTGGAACACGCAACGGCCAACGCATTTACATGACGCAATCACAACTTGATCTGACCATCGGCAAGCGAGGCTTGAGTATGACGACAATGCAGCAAGGCTTGCGCTTGTGCCTGTTAGTGATGACGCTGTGTGCGGTGCTTGGCGGCTGTGGCCAGAAAGGCGACCTGTACCTACCCGACAAAGCTGACAAGCTGCAGGACTCCGTCCCGCGCTGAACCAAATTATCTGAGGCGCTCGATCAGCATGCGTGAATATCGCGACGGACTATTGCACATCGACGATGTCGATCTCATGCGCATCGTCGCGGCGGTCGGTACACCTTGTTACGTGTATTCGCGCCGCCAGCTGGAGTCCAACTGGCGGGCCTATGATGCGGCTTTCGGTGCGCGTCGCCACCGTGTCCACTACGCGGTCAAGGCTAACGACAACCTGTCAATCATTCGCGTGTTGAAGCACCTCGGCTCGGCGTTCGACATCGTCTCTGGCGGCGAACTTCAAAGGGTGTTGGCGGCAGGCGCAAGCGCTGCAGATGTGGTGTTTTCAGGCGTAGGTAAATCCCGCGACGAATTGGTACAGGCGGTCAAAGCCGGGGTGAGCTGCATCAATATCGAATCGCAAAGCGAATTTGAGCGCATTGCCGATGTCGCGTCCGAATTGAAGTCACCGGTAGAGCTCGCGCTGCGCGTCAATCCTGATGTCGATGCCAAGACCCATCCTTATATTTCTACGGGCCTGAAGGAAAGCAAATTCGGTGTGCCGATCAACGAGGCGCCCGCGCTCTATCGGCGCATTGCTGCGCATCCATGGTTGCGCGCCGCCGGAGTGGCCAGCCATATCGGTTCGCAGCTCACTTCCATCGCGCCGGTCATTGAAGCGGTGGAGCAGGTGGTCAAACTTGCCGAGAGTCTGCGCGCCGAAGGCATCGAGCTTGATCACATCGACGTTGGCGGTGGGTTGGGCATCAGTTATCAGGACGAAATGCCACCGGCGATATCGACGCTGGTGGCCGCAGTTTGTGCGCAGATCCCCGAGCGTTACGCTGTAATGATGGAGCCTGGGCGTTCCCTGATCGGCGCCGCCGGCACGCTTTTGACCACGGTCGAATATCTCAAGCAGACGGCGGCCAAGACCTTTGCCATCGTCGATGCGGCGATGAACGACCTGATGCGGCCCGCTTTATATGACGCCTGGCATGGTGTGGTAGCGGTGCAAGCGCCGAGTGAGAGCGACACATTGGTACATTGCGACGTCGTCGGGCCGGTCTGTGAAAGCGGTGACTGGCTGGCGCGCGAGCGGGACTTGCCGGCCTACCCGGGGCGGGTGTTGGCGATCCTCGACACAGGCGCGTACGGATTCGCCATGACTTCCAATTACAATGCCCGGCCCCGTCCGCCGGAAGTGTTGGTGGATGGCGATACATTCGTAGTCATTCGGGCCCGCGAGTCCTTACCCGAACTCATGGCCAACGAACGGAAGCACCTTATTTCTTGATTCGATCTTTATTGGTGCGATTTGTGCCCGGCTCGATTTAATTTGGTGCGCGTCAAGCCAAGATATTAGCTAGTGTTCGAAGATTCAATGGCTTAGCATTGGCACATATTGTGCTCGTATTTGGCGCACAGACGGCAGACCGCGCACCGAATCCAAGATCGAGCCCGTTTTCTGCAATGAACAATGACTTAGTGCCGAACCTTAATTTCTGAAAGTGGATGATTGGAGGAATACCCCATGTCAGTCGAGAGCATTCTACAAACCATCAGGGACGAAGAAGTTAAATTCGTCGATATCCGGTTTACGGATACCAAAGGCAAGGAACAGCATCTCACCGTGCCTTCGCGTGAATGCAACGACGAGTTCTTCGAAGAGGGCAAGATGTTTGATGGCTCATCCATCGCAGGTTGGAAGGGCATCAACGAGTCCGACATGATCCTGATGCCGGATGCCACCACCGCCGTCATGGATCCCTTTTTCGAAGAAAAGACTCTCATCATTCGCTGCGACGTGGTCGAGCCTGCGACCGGCGAAGGTTATATCCGCTGCCCGCGTTCAGTCGCCAAACGTGCCGAGGCCTATCTCAAGGCTTCCGGCGTTGGTGACACCGCGTATTTCGGTCCGGAACCCGAGTTTTTCATCTTCGACGACGTCCGTTGGGGCGTTGAAATGAAGGGCTCCCATTTCCATATCGATTCCGACGAGAGCTCGTGGAACTCGGCCAAGGTGTTCGACGATGGCAATATCGGCCATCGTCCGGGCGTCAAGGGCGGTTATTTCCCGGTTCCGCCGATTGATTCGCTGCAGGACATCCGCTCGACCATGTGTCTGGTCCTTGAGCAGATGGGAGTGCCGGTTGAGGTGCATCACCACGAAGTGGCAACCGCTGGCCAGTGCGAAATCGGCACGCGCTTCGATACCCTGGTCAGACGCGCCGACCAGACCCAGATCCTGAAGTACGTGGTGCACAACGTCGCACATGGTTACGGCAAGACCGCGACCTTCATGCCCAAGCCGCTGGTCGGCGACAATGGCAGCGGCATGCATGTCCACCAGTCGCTGGCGAAGGACGGCAAGAACCTGTTTGCAGGTGACGGCTACGGCGGTTTGTCCGACATCGCCCTGTATTACATCGGCGGCATCATCAAACACGCCAAGGCCATCAACGCCTTCACCAACCCGGGTACCAACAGCTACAAGCGTCTGGTGCCGGGCTTTGAAGCGCCGGTATTCCTGGCCTATTCCTCGCGCAATCGCTCCGCTTCGGTCCGTATCCCATGGGTATTCAGCCCGAAGGCGCGTCGTATCGAAGTGCGTTTCCCGGATCCGTCTGCCAACCCCTATCTTGGCTTCGCGGCCATGATGCTGGCCGGTATCGACGGCGTTCTGAACAAGATTCACCCGGGCGATGCAATGGACAAGGATCTTTACGACTTGTCGCCGGAAGAATCCAAGGGCATTCCGACGGTCTGCCATTCGCTGGATCAGGCGCTGGAAGCGCTGGACGGTGATCGTGAGTTCCTGAAGGCCGGCGGCGTGTTGTCTGACGACGCGATCGACGCCTACATTGACCTCAAGATGCAGGATGTCACCACGCTGCGTATGTCGACCCACCCGGTCGAGTACGAGATGTACTACAGCGTCTAAGCGCTGTCAGTGCTGCGCGAAAAAGCCCCCGTCGGGGGCTTTTTTGTGCCTGCTGAATTTTGCCGACGTGACCTATAGACTGAGGTTCGGTATTCGAGTGTTCCCCACCATGACGATCTCACGCCTGGTCTTACTGCTCTTGCTGCTGTCGCTGGGCGCGAACCCGCAAGCCGAGGTCTACCGCTGGAAGGACGCCGACGGCAATGTGATCTTTTCCGATACGCCCCACGATGGCGCGGAAATCATCGAACTCGGGCCAACCACGGTCGTGCCGGGCGAGCCGCCAGCAGCGGACACGAGTGCAGCATCGGAAGCACCGGACGCGGCCGCACAAGCCACCTCCTACTCCGGTATTACCGTGATTGCGCCCGTCGACGACGAGACCTTGCGCGACCAGCAGTCGGTGGCCGTCGATGTCGTCACCGAACCCGACCTCATGACCGCCCGCGGTCACCTGGTGCAGCTTTATGTGAACGGCGCGCCCTTCGGCGAAGCGACCGACAGTGGCCATTTCGTGCTGCCGGGATTGGCGCGCGGCAGTCATCAGTTAGCTGCCGCGGTGCTCGATGCACAGGGCCGCGAGTTGATTCGCTCAACGGCAACCGTATTTCATCTGCGCAAAACGTCCGTGGCCGACCTCAAAACCGGCAAATCGCAACGTCCTTCCTTGCCCGTCCCACCCAAACCCAAGTAATTGGTCCGATTTTTGCCCTTGTTTGCCTGAGGGCACCTGTGAGGTGCTCCGCACGCGCCACGGGGCGCCTATGTGCGGAAATTCAGCCTCGATGATGGCTGGCAGTCAGTCATTTCGCCTGCTTACGGGCAAGTGACCGAATTATTCGCACCAAAATAGCGCACACTGTTTGCTTGAATATGATGCCGTGTACCGTTCCCGATTTTGACCTCATCGAGGCGTTGGCGACCGCTGTCATCATGGTGGATGACCGTCTGCGTCTGGTGCGGGTCAACGCTGCTGCGCAGTCGTTGATCGCGACCAGCGAGACGCGCCTGCGCGATTTGTCCTTGCCGGACGTGCTGCCGGGTGCGGACGAACTGATCGCGGCCGTGCGTCGCGCCCTGCTCGAAGGGCGCTCATTCACGGAGCGTGATCTCGACTTGCGTCTCGGGCGGCTGAATGTGACTACGGTGGACTGCACTGTCACGCCGTTGTGGCGAACCGGGCGCGACCCGTCGCTGGCGCTGATTGAGATGACCAATGTCGAGCGCCACCAGCGCATTCAGCTGGAGGGCAACATGCTGATGCGCAATCAGGTCTCCAGCGTGTTGCTGCAAGGCCTCGCCCATGAGATCAAGAACCCGCTGGGCGGTATTCGCGGCGCTGCGCAATTGCTGGAACGCGAGCTTGAAGATCAGAAACTCGCCGAATACACCCAGATCATCATTGGCGAGGCCGACAGACTGCGCACGCTGGTGGAGCGCATGCTTGGCCCGCGCGGCGAGTCCAACAAACAATCGTTGAATATCCACGACGTGCTTGAGCATGTGCGTCAAGTGGTCTCAGTCGAACGCGGTGGCGCGGTGGAAATCGTGCGTGACTACGACCCGAGTCTGCCGGACATCATCGCTGACCGCGATCAACTGGTGCAGGCCTTTCTGAACCTGGTGAGCAATGCAGTGCAGGCCATCGAAGGACAGGGCGGCACGGTCACCCTGCGCACGCGCATCCAACGCAAGTTCACTATCGGCAACACCCTGCATCGCCTGGTGATCCGCACGCAGGTCATAGACAACGGTCCCGGCGTCGATCCTGCGCTGGCGACCAGTATTTTCTTTCCGCTCGTGTCAGGACGGGCCGACGGCTCCGGCCTTGGCCTGCCTATCGCGCAATCTCTGGTTCATCGCCAGGGCGGCCTGATCGGCTTTGAGAGCGAACCTGGACACACTGAATTTTCCGTATGGTTGCCTGTGGGAGAACAGCAATGAATCGACAGCACGAAGTGTGGATCGTCGACGACGACCGCGCTATCCGCTGGGTACTCGAACGTGCGCTTGAAAAAGAGCACGTTGCCACGCGCAGCTTCGAGAACGCCGACAAAGTGCTCGCGCGGCTTGAGAAGTTCGAACCCGATGTGATCATCACCGACATTCGTATGCCGGGCACCGACGGTCTCGCGCTACTGCAATTGGTGCAGGCGGCCCACCCTCAGCTACCGGTGATCATCATGACGGCCTACGCCGATCTCGATCGCGCGGTGGCGGCATTTCGCGGCGGTGCCTTTGAGTACATGCCGAAACCGTTCGACGTCGACGATGTGATCAACATCGTGCGTCGCGCACTGCGCAAATCCGCGTCGGGTGCGGCGCCAGAGGCAGAACCTGCGGACAACACGCCGGTGCCGGAGATCATCGGCTCATCGGCACCGATGCAGGAAGTCTTTCGCGCCATTGGCAGATTGTCGAATTCCAACATGACGGTGTTGCTGACCGGCGAGTCCGGTACCGGCAAGGAGCTGGTGGCGCGCGCGCTGCATCGGCATAGTCCGCGTTCCAGCAAACCCTTCATCGCGTTGAATACGGCCGCTATCCCACGCGATTTGCTCGAGTCGGAATTATTCGGCCACGAAAAGGGCGCCTTTACCGGCGCCGCTGTGCAGCGCATCGGCCGCTTCGAGCAGGCCAATGGCGGCACCTTGTTCCTGGACGAAATCGGCGATATGCCGTCTGAGTTGCAGACTCGTCTGCTGCGCGTGCTGGCGGACGGTGAGTTCTACCGCGTCGGTGGCCACGAGCCGGTGCGGGTTGACGTGCGTGTTATCGCCGCCACTCATCAGCATCTCGAGCAGAGCGTGCGTGCCGGGCACTTCCGTGAGGATTTGTTCCATCGTCTGAACGTGATTCGTCTGCAGTTGCCGCCCTTGCGCGCGCGCGCCGACGATCTGGAAGCCTTGTCCGATCATTTTCTGCGCGCGACCGCACTCGAACTGCAGGTCGAACCAAAGAAGCTGTTACCGCGTGCGCTGGAAGTCATGCGGCGTTTCGCCTGGCCAGGTAATGTGCGGCAGTTGGAGAACGTCTGTCGGCGCGTGATGATCATGGCGCCATCGCGTGAGATTGATATAGAAGACCTGCCGGCTGAACTGCTGGCGGACACTGAAGTGCAGGCCAGCTCTGGTCCCTCCGATTGGGAAACGGCTTTGCGCCAGTGGGCGGAGCTGCGCACGCGTAACGCCGGTGAGACGCCAATACTGGCCGAGGCGGTGCCGCGATTCGAGACCACCATGATAGAAGTGGCTCTGAAAGCGACCCGCGGTCGCCGTCAGGAAGCGGCCAAACTGCTGGGCTGGGGACGCAATACCCTCACCCGCAAGATCAAGGAGCTCGATCTCGACGTTTGATGGTGCGCGCTACTCCGCCAACCAGGTGGCGAGGTTCTCGGCGAAGTAGGTCAGTACACCGTCGGCGCCGGCGCGCTTGAATGCCTGCATGGCTTCGAGCACCACCGCGCGCTCGTCCAGCCAGCCGGCCTGCCCGGCGGCTTTGAGCATCGCGTATTCGCCGCTGACCTGATAGACGAAAGTGGGGCGACCAAACTCGGCCTTCACGCGTTGCACGATGTCGAGATACGGCATGCCGGGCTTGACCATGACCATGTCGGCGCCTTCCGCGAGGTCGAGCGCTACCTCGTGCAAGGCCTCGGTGCTGTTGCCAGCGTCCATCTGATAAGTCTTCTTGCTGCCCTTGCCGAGTTTGGCGCCAGAACCGACAGCATCGCGGAACGGGCCATAAAAGGCCGACGCATATTTGGCCGAGTAGGCCAGAATCTTGACGTTATAAAAGCCCTCGCTTTCAAGCGCGGTGCGAATCGCGCCGATGCGGCCGTCCATCATGTCCGACGGCGCGATCACATCGACGCCGGCACGCGCCTGGGACAAGGCCTGACGCACCAGCACATCGACCGAGGCATCATTCAGGATCTCGCCGCTCTCGCTCATCACGCCGTCGTGACCGTGGGTAGTGAAGGGGTCGAGGGCGACGTCGGTGATAACGCCGAGATCCGGCAGCGCGTCCTTCATGCGACGGATGGCGCGCTGGGCAATGGCGTCGGGGTTGTAGGCCTCGCGGCCGTCGGCGCTTTTGCGCGCATCGGGGGTGACCGGGAACAAGGCCACCGCTGGAACGCCGAGGGCGTAGAGACGTCGCGCGCGCTCGATGGCGAGATCGATGCTGAGTCGCTCGACCCCCGGCATGCTCGCGATCTGCTGGCGTTGATTGTCGCCGTCGAGGATGAACATTGGGCAGATGAGGTCGTCGACCGTCACCTGGGTCTCGCGCACCATGCGTCGAATGAAGTCGTCGCTGCGCAAGCGGCGCAGGCGGGTGGCAGGGAAGCGTGAGTCGCTTGAGTGTCGCATCCGTGGGGGCTCCGCATCGAAGAGGGAGCGCATGATAAGGGGAAGCGGAAGGCCAACGTCAACCGCAATGCGTCGGTGCTGCCCTCAACCGCCGGGCGTGCGTGGCAGCGTCGCGCAGGTCTGTTCTATCCACGCTTCGGCCTCGAGGGTAATGGCCTTGGCGCTTTTGCCCGCCGTCTGTATCGGCGGCCCGATTACGACGTCAATGGTGCCCGCATATTTGGCCACCGCATTGCGCGCCCAGAACACGCCGGCGTTGTGCGCAACGGGCACCACCACGGTGTCTGCCGCCAGCGCGAGCGCGGCTCCAGTCTGCGTGTAGCGGCCTTTCTCGCCCGGCGCAATGCGAGTGCCCTCCGGGAACAACACTCCCCACCAGCCTTCCCTGAGACGTTCCGCGCCGCGTTCAAGCACAGTGCGCAAGGCTTTGGTGCCGGCTTTACGGTCGATGGCAATGGGATTCAGGCTGGCCAGCCCCCAACCGAAGAAGGGCACATGTAACAACTCCTTCTTCAAGACCTGCGACTGGCGCGGAAAAATCAGTTGCAGGGTGATGGTCTCCCAGGCTGATTGATGTTTGCACAGGATGACGCCAGGAGTGGCGGGGATGTTTTCCGTGCCGGTCACGCGCCAACCCAGTCCGCAGGCAAGCTTCAGCCACGCGATGGTCAGCATCGACCAGCGTGTAATCACCGCGTAGCGCCAGGCCCGCGGCAGCGGCAGGATGGCAATGCCGATGAAACTGAACAGCACCGTCAACGGCGCCAACCCGATATAAAAAATGATCGAACGAAGTTTGGCCATCGTCATACCAGCGCGGCAATCGCCGCCGGCAGCGCGTCGTAAATTTCAACTGCGCCGCAGGCGGCAAGTTCATCGAGATTGATTGGGTCGATGCCGGTCCGAACCAGGATCGGCCGCGCGCCGACGCTCTGTGCGGCGCGCACATCACTGACGCGGTCGCCAATGAAGGCTGTGCAAGCCAGGTCGATACCCAATCGTTCGCCGAGTGAGACCAAGAGACCTGCGCGCGGCTTGCGGCAGCTGCAGTCTTCTTGCGGCAGATGAGGACAAAAGAAAAATGCCTCGATGCGGCCGCCGAAGCGCGCCAGTTCGTCACACAGCCGTTGATGTATCGCGTTCAGTTCGCGCACGCCGAACAGGCCGCGCGCCAGCCCCGATTGATTGCTGACTACGACCAGCCGGAAGCCGGCCCGTTGCGCTTTCGCCATCGCCTCCAGTGCACCGGGCAGGGCGCGCCAGTGATTGGGCGAGCGGATGTAGTCACGCGAGTCCTGATTGATGACGCCGTCACGATCGAGCAGCAGTGTGCGCATCGCTCAGGCGTCGTGCAGGCGCGCGATATCAGCGACCCGCGTGAACAAGGCATGCAGCCTCGCCAGCAGTGCAAGACGATTGGCGCGCAGCGCGGCGTCGTCACTCATCACCATCACGCCATCGAAGAACGTATCGACTGGTTCGCGCAGCGATGCCAGCAGTTCCATGTAGCGCGTGTACTCGCGCGCCGCGAACAACTGCTCGGCCTGCGGAGCGAGGCTGGCGTACTGCGCCGCGAGTTCGCGCTCGGCGGGGTCGGCGAGCAGGGCATCGTCGATGCTGGCGGCCGGTGGCGCGTCGAGTTTTTTCAGAATATTGGCGATACGTTTGTTGGCGGCGGCCAGGGCCTGCGCCGCCGGCAGGGCGCGGAAGCCGCTCACGGCCACCAGTCGCCGCGCCACTTCGGCCGGTGCGCTCGGGTCGTTGGCGAATACCGCCGCGCACACGTCGTTCGGTGTGCCGCGTTCGAGATAATAACCACGCAGACGTTCGCGCACGAAGGCATAGACCTGCTCTGCGGTGTCGGGCGCAAGTTTGACGCCGGCATAGGTTGCGACTGCGAAGTCGATGGCCTCGCGCAAGTCGAGCGCGATGTCGGCTTCGATCACGATGCGCAACATGCCGATGGCGGCGCGCCGCAGGGCAAAGGGATCACGATCGCCGGTAGGCGCAGAACCGATACCGAAAATGCCGACCAGCGAATCGAGTTTGTCAGCGAGAGCGACGCAGCGTCCAACCGTTGAGGCCGGAATCGCGTCACCGGAGAAGCGCGGCTGATAAAACTCGCCGACCGCGTGACTGACCTCGGCGTGCTCACCGTCGGCGGCGGCGTAATAGCGGCCCATGGTGCCTTGCAGTTCGGGGAACTCGCCGACCAGATCGGACAACAGGTCGCAGCGCGACAACTCGGCGGCGCGACTGGCCAGCGCAGAATCCGCGCCACACGCGGTGGCGAGTGTCGCTGCGAGGCTGACGATGCGTCGAGTCTTGTCGCCCAGCGAGCCGAGCCGCTTCTCATACATCATGCTGTCGAGGCCGGGCAGGCGGCTGTCGAGTCGTTTGGCGCGGTCTGCGCGATAGAAAAAATCGGCGTCGGACAGGCGCGGACGAATCACCCGTTCATTGCCGGCGCGGATCGCCTCCGGCGCCTGACTGGCGAGATTGGCGAGCGTGATGAAACGATTGCGCAGACCGCCGTGCGCGTCGCGTATCGGAAAATATTTCTGATGACCCTGCATGGATGCGATCAGGACTTCGCTCGGCAGTTCGAGAAAGTGTGCGTCGAAGCTGCCGCACACCGGCACCGGCCACTCCACCAGCGCCGTCACTTCATCGAGCAGCGCTTCATCGATGACCGCCTGGCCGTCTTCGCTGCGGGCTGTGGCTTCAATCAATTCACGCACCTTGCTGCGGCGCGCGGCGAAGGACGCGATGACATGGCCCGGCTCGGCGAGGCTGGTTTCATATTGGTCGGCATGGGCGAGGGTGATGGGTGCGCCATGCATGAACCGATGGCCATGGGTGATACGGCCGGATTTCAGGCCCAATACTTCGCCATCGATAACATCGGCTCCGTACAGCATGACCACCCAATGGGCTGGACGCACGAATTCGGCCGTATGCGCACCCCAGCGCATGCGCTTCGGGATGGGCAGGCCAGCGAGTGCAAGATTGACCATGTCCGGCAGCACATCGAACAGCCGGCGCCCGGCGACGCGCTGTTCGTAGCAGAGCCATTCACCTTCGTTGCTCTTGAAGCGCCCGAGCGCGGCGACATCGACCCCGCAGGAGCGCGCAAAACCTTGCGCCGCTTTGCTCGGCGCGCCACTCGTATCAAACGCGGCACTGAGTGCCGGGCCGCGTCGGGTTTCGGTGCGTTCTGGCTGTTCGGCCGCGATGTTTTCGATGCGCACGGCGAGGCGACGCGGCGTCGCGTAGGGAATCATCGCCAAAAATTCGAAACCGGCGGCGCGCAGTTGTTTGTCCAGACCCGCGGCAAAAGCCTCGGACAGGCTCAGCAGCGCCTTGGGCGGCAACTCTTCGGTGCCGAGTTCGATCAGCAGATTGTCCTGACGGCTCATGCCGGCTGCCCCTCACCGCTGGCAGCCAACAGCGGAAAACCCAGTGCCTCGCGTGCGGCGTGGTAGGTCTCGGCGACGGCGCGGGCGAGGGTACGCACGCGCAGGATGTAGCGCTGGCGCTCGGTCACCGACAACGCGCGCCGGGCGTCGAGCAGGTTGAAGGTATGGGAAGCTTTCAGCATCTGCTCGTAGGCCGGCAAGGGCAGGTTGACTTCAATCATGCGGGTCGCGGCAGCTTCGCACTGGTCAAACCAGGCGAACAAGGCTCCGGTGTCGGCGTGTTCGAAGTTATAGGCCGACATCTCCACTTCGTTCTGGTGGTAGATATCGCCGTAGGTCACGCGGCCGCCGGCCGATTCGGTCCACAGCAGGTCGTAGACCGAATTGACACCTTGCAGGTACATCGCGATGCGTTCGAGCCCGTAGGTGATCTCACCCGACACCGGCCGGCAATCGAGTCCGCCGACCTGCTGGAAGTAGGTGAACTGGGTGATTTCCATGCCGTTCAGCCACACCTCCCAACCGAGGCCCCAGGCGCCGAGCGTCGGCGATTCCCAGTTGTCTTCGACAAAACGCACATCGTGCACCTTGAGATCGATGCCGAGCGTGCGCAGCGATTCGAGGTAAAGCTCCTGGATATTGTCCGGTGACGGTTTCAGGATGACCTGAAACTGGAAGTAATGCTGCAGGCGGTTGGGATTATCACCATAGCGGCCATCGGTCGGCCGCCGCGAGGGTTGTACATAGGCGGCGCGCCACGGTTCGGGACCAATGGCGCGCAGGAAAGTCGCCGGATGAAACGTGCCGGCTCCCATTTCCATGTCATAGGGCTGGGCGATCACGCAGCCATGTCCGCTCCAGAAGCGCTGCAGCTCGAATATCAATGCCTGAAAACTGGGCGGCGGAGTGCTTGCCTGGGTCATGGGCGGTGGTCGCGGTCGCGGGTTGCCATAGGGGGCGGCAGTATAGCCGCTGGGTGCGGCCTTGAGTACGGCACAGGGCGGCAAGCACGGGGCTGGAACTGGCTAAAGCTTCCGGTCGTCAGGCCGACATTTTCCTCAATCGAGGAACACTGTCATGGCTCACGCTGAATTGCACATCGCCCAGACTGCCGGTTGGCGCGCCCTGCTCACCCATGCCCAATTGGCGGCGGGGGTGCGCTTGAGTCCGAGTGTCGAGGAACATCTGGTGAGCCTGCTGTTCCGCCATGTCGGCACCGGAACGACAACGGCTGATCTTGAAAACGGCTTCATCGATCGTATTGACCGCATCCTGCATGCCGATACCTCCGACCCGGCGGTGGTCGGCGATCAGTGCCTGCTGTTTGCCGGCCTGTTTCCCGAGCACGCGATTTCCAAGGGTGTGCCGGTATCCTACTTTGTGGAAGTGGGGCGTCACGCCTATCGGGAATACGCTTCCAAGCACAAATCCGAGATCCATGCCGCGCTGGCCGACGAGTTTGTGCGCATCATGGACACCTTGCAGACCTTACGGGTACTGCAAAGCGGCGAACCCTGCATTGACGGCTTTAATGCCTATAACCTGTGGCATGAACTCGGCAGCGCCCATGGCTGGCGCATGTTGCGCTCCATGACCAGCGCCCTGCCGGCATCCTGCGGTACCAGTCAGCACGTCCACTGAAGGTTTTGTTGCGGGCTGGCCACGCGGCTGCCCGTGAGTTTCGATCCTAGGGCGTCTGCGCCTCAGGCGCCGGCGTTTCGTCCTGGCCCGGCGTCTGCACCAAATCATCCAGTCGTTTGGTCAGCAATCGCTGCTTGAAATCCGGCAATTCGTAGACCCATGCCGCGCTGCGCGCTTTCAAGCGCGACACTTCCTGTTCCACGCTTTCTTTCGGCGCTGCGCTCTCGGCAGGTTTTTTCGGCTCCGCGCCCGGCACCAATGGCGGCTCGTCGGCCTTCACTGCCGCAGCTTCATCAGTGGCGGTGGCATCCACCAGGCTCGCGTCATAGGCGAAATCGAAGCGGGCATAACGCTTGTCATCGGCCTCGAACTCATCAATGCGCACCACCATGCCGTCGAAGGTCTGTACGGTGGTCTGGCGTAGCGGTTTGGCTGCAGTGAAACGTGTGGCAGCGGCGACATGGGTGAAGCGCAAATCGAGCAACAGGCTGCCGAGGCTGGACACCAATGCTTTTGAGCGCGGCACTTTGCCGGCTGGCACATCCTTTAATTCGAAGAAATTATCCAGGGCTTTGTTCTTGACGATGGTCACCGCCGCGCCGTTGCCGGGGGCGATGCTGACACGCCGCACGCGCGCGGTATCGATATCGACAATGCGGGCGTCCAGCCAGGTGATGGCATCGGCACCGGCCTCAACTTTGCCGTCGACCAGATAGGACTGCGGCTCGCCGAAACGGCGCACATAGCGCTGACTTTGCTGCCCGCCCTCGCGTTTGTGACCGACCAGCACCGCCAGCAATCTGGCATCCTTGGCATCGTGCAGTTCGACCTGCAGGCTGTCGGATCCGTCGCCCGCATCAGCGACACCGATGCGCCCATAGTTTTCGGGCAGACTGGTCTTGGTTTCGACTATCTGCAGATCCGCCAGGCCGAGCAGCAGTCGTTTGATTGCGGCCGGCTCGGCCGGAAAATTATCCAGATTGGCGACCGTCCATTGCTCCCCCTCACGTCGCAGGGTGGTGTGGGCCGTGGCCGTGCGCAGATCAATGCGCGCCACCTCGTTCAATTGGTCGAGCAGGCCGACATACAGGGCAGCGCGAGTGACCTCGGTCTGCGGTGCCTTGTCGGTGCTGACCTTCCACGCCATTACAGCGAGCACCACCGCCAGCAGTAACGCACTCAACAATTTGTTGTTCATGGCTGGCGTCCTTCTGTGCAATTCAGGCGCTGCGACGGTGACGGCCGCCGAACAGGCTGATGGCAATGGCGAACACGGCGATGATGAGCGGTACCAGTGCGGTGTTCAGGAACTTCAGGCGCGTGCCCAGTCCCTCGATATTGGCGTCGAGTTCATGCTGCACAGCCCGTAGTTCCTTGCGCGTCTTTAACTGCTCGTCGCGGAAAGTCTCAAGTTCGGACTTCTGCTCCGGCGTCAGAATCAATTCCTTGCCGCTGTGTTCTCCCTGCAGGGCGGCGAGCTTGCTCTCGGTCTCGCTGAGTTTGTCCTGCAACGCCTTCTGACGATCACGGAACTGCGCCTCTGCTTCACGCTGAATGCTCTGTACAACCTTGAATGGACGCGTGTACTGACCGCGGCTGCGCAGGCTTATGAGGTCGTCGTTACCGCCGAGGTTG
This sequence comes from Klebsiella pneumoniae, assembly GCA_945873015.1. Classification (GTDB taxonomy): domain Bacteria; phylum Pseudomonadota; class Gammaproteobacteria; genus JADJYF01. Next base: position 3,398 of record CAMCBY010000010.1, on the reverse strand, counting down.
TCGATGGAGTTGATCAGAAAATCGCCGTTATTGCCAAACGGCTCGGGCATACGCATATCGCCGAAAGTGTTGAAACGCACCCAGAAGCGGTCGGCCAGCAGATCGGTGTCAGCGACCACAATGACATTGATGGCCGCTTGCGAACGGGCGACAAAATCCGCATCGGGCGAGGCGTTTTTCTGATCATCGCCGCGCGGACGACCGTCGGGGAAAGCGGTCTCGGCTTGACCCGACACGCGCATGGCGATGATGTGTTGTTTGCCATCGGATTTGAAGTCTTCCAACAGGCCGGCGGGATTACGCACGAACATGATGGCGTCTCTTTCGATGAGACCCGCACTGACGTCGGTCTTGATCAACGGGACCACTTTCATGCCGGTATCGGGCAGCGTTTCCAGCGAGCCGGCGGTGCCGACATTGACCGAATTGAGTTCGTTGGTAATAAAGTCTTCCTTGTTCAGCGACGCGCCCTGTAGTTGCAGCCACGGCAGATATTCCACTTCCTGCGGCCCGCGTTGGCTGCGGAATGTCACCCGCACCGCGATGGTCGGGTCACCTATCACTTTCTCATCGGTCAACTTGATGCCCCATTTCGCGAACAGCGGTTCGAGATTGGAGTCGAGTTTGGGCGGCACGTCGGGACGTTCCGCGTCGGGTTGCGCCTGATCCTGTTCGGCCAGCGGGTCGACGAAAATCATCGCCTTGCCCCCTTTCAAGACGAATTGGTCGATGGCGTACAGCGTTGCCGCCGGCAGATTCTTGGGATGCACCACCACCAGTGTGTCGATGCTCTTGTCGATGGTGGTGGTGTCCGGCGTCATCTCATTGATGTCGTACAGCTCTTTCAACAACACGAAGCTGGTCCAATCGGGAGCACTTTGTCTGCCAGTCATCGGATCGGGGGGTGGTGCCAGCACTGGCAAGGTTGAGATCACGCCGATAACGCGTTTGTTGGGGTGCGCGAGGGCGTAGATCATCTTGGTCAGTTCATATTCCAGCGCATCTTCGCGATCCGGGCTCAGCAGCGGCAGCAACTGCACATCGTCGGTCGCATTGGTCGCGACCACGCCGAGGTAGCCTTGTTCGCCGCTCGCGGACAGCGGCACCGGCCGCACGCCAAACGCCACCGCCTCATCTTCCGCCTCGGAGAATGGCTCGGGATCGATCACTTGCAGGCGGACCTTGCCGTCAGCGACCGCGGCGTATTCCTCCAGCATGTCGCGCACGCGTTTGCCATAGCTCAAAAGCTGCGGAATGCTGGCGAATTCCTTGGCCGAATAATAAAAACGCACAGTGACGGGTTCGGCGAGCGCAGCGACGATGTTTTTGCTGCCCGACGACAGGGTATAGAGATTGTGTTCCGTCAGATCGAGCCGCAGTGAAGTCAGGCTCTGATTGGCGATGATATTGACCGTCAGAAACAGCGCCAGCGCGATGATGAGGCCTGTTCCAGTCACCAGCTTTCTGTTCATGGCTTAAGCGCTCTTGTTGATTTCAATGGCGAGCACGTTGGCATACAGCCAGAACGCGATGAGCGTGGCGAAGAACACCAGGTCGCGCACGTCGATAACACCTTTGACGATCGAATTAAAATGCGTCAGAAAGCTGAATGAACTGACGACATCGACTATCGCCTGTGGAGCCCAGGCACTGAACATGTCGATGACCATCGGGAAGCCGCTGAGATTAAACGCAAAGCAGATCATGAAGCTGACTACAAACGCGATGACCTGATTTTTGGTCAGCGCCGAGATGCAGGCACCAATGGCGAGAAAACCGCCCGCCATCAATAGACTGCCGAGATAACCGGCCAGGATCACGGTGTTGTCCGGGTCGCCAAGATAGTTGACCGTTATCCATAACGGCAGCGTGCCGAGCAGCGCCACCGCCGTGAAAGCCCACGCGGCGAGAAACTTGCCCACCACAGCCGCGCTGAGCGGCACCGGCAAGGTCAACAGCAGTTCCAGCGTGCCGGCCTTACGTTCCTCCGACCACAATCGCATCGAGATGGCCGGGATCAGGAACATGTACAACCAAGGATGGAATTGAAAGAAGGGTTCGAGATCGGCCTGGCCGCGCTCGTAAAAGCCGCCCATGTAGAAGGTGGCCACGCCGGCCAGCACCAGGAAGATGACGATAAAGACATAGGCGACCGGCGTCGCAAAATACGCGCGTAGTTCGCGTTTCAAGATGGTGGTCAGGCCGTTCATGTGCGGTGCACCTCGCCGCCCGCGCTGGCGGCCGTGGTCAGTGTGCGGAACACTTCGTCGAGATGGCCGTGTTCAACGAAGAAGCCCTGGATATGGCAGCCGGCTTCGCTGAGGCGCCGCTGCAGGTCGTCTATCGGCAAGGGGCTCTCGCCTGCGCTGACGGTGATGCGTGTATCGCCGCCCTGCTCGTGTTCTTCGATGAGATGCCCGGGGGCGAGGCCTGTAATCACACTCCGCGCCGTTTCGCGTGCGCTGGCCGCAACGATGATGGTGACGGCGTTGTGATAACGCGAACGCTGCGCGAGTGCGAGCGGCGTGCCGCTGAAGATGAGGCGGCCCTGATTGATGATGACGGCACGCGTGCACACTGCATCCACTTCCTCGAGGATATGGGTGGAGATGACGATTGCCTTGTGCGGCGCCATTTCTTTGATGAGTTCACGCACTTCGTGTTTCTGATTCGGGTCGAGGCCATCGGTCGGCTCATCCATGACCAGAATTTCGGGGTCGTGCAGAATGGCCTGGGCCAGGCCAACGCGGCGTTTGAAACCCTTGGACAAGGTCTCGATGCGCTGATGCATGACCTTCTCGAGGTGAATCTTGCCGATCACTTCGTGGATCCGTTCGCGGCGTCGAGCCGCCGGCAGGCCGCGGATATCGGCGATAAAATCAAGAAATGTGGCGGGTGTCATCTCGCCGTAGGCCGGCGCGCCCTCCGGCACATAACCGAGTCGTGCCTTGGCGGCGAGCGGCGCGTCTTCGATATCAAAACCAGCCACCGACACCGTGCCGGCGCTCGGCGAGAGGAAGCCCGTGATCATTTTCATGGTGGTCGATTTGCCGGCGCCGTTCGGGCCGAGAAATCCCAACACCTCACCGCGCGTGACGCTGAGCGAGATGTCACTGACCGCCTGAAGGGCGCCGAAATTTTTGCTCAAACCTTTGACTTCTATCAAGGTTTCCATGCCGTAGCCTCTTGTTTGTGCGGGCAGCCGGGGACTTGGTGGACGGCCTCGTTACACCCCGTTGGCGTAACGCAGGGACGGTCCTGTCCCGGACTTGTGCGGGTGCGTTGAACTTTGTGGATGCGAGAGTGTGCCCGCATCGTCAAAGCCCGCGCGCCCTTCGGTGGGCGCGAGAGTGTTCCACACGCCCCGCAAATGCGTCAATCAAAGCGCCTGACCGACA